>NZ_VUKI01000054.1:0-23499 GCF_008385775.1 Staphylococcus sp. GDX7P312P
GACTGAACTGAAAATGCGCTTAAATCAAGCTTTTTTCAGTTATATTCATCCTTGCGGGGGTGGGACGTAGAATTTTAAAAGTATTCTGTCCCACTCCCTTTTTCTAAATAAGAATAAAGGGGAAAGAATTGAAATCATAGTTTACTATTGAAATTATCATTAAAATCGATATGATGAATATATAGGTTATAGAATTTAATATTAAAATTATATAAAATAAATATATATTGAATTGTTTACTTGATATGTAAGATGAGCGCCTCTTATAATGATGGACAAAGGTGGAATGGTTATGGAAGATGTAGTATTAGGAATAGACTTAGGTACGAGTGCAGTTAAAATTATAGCTGTTAATCGACAAGGAGAAGTAATTGCATCAACGAGTGAACCTTTAACGTTGATACAAGATCGTGCCGGTTATAGTGAGCAAGATCCTGAAGAATGGTTTGAAGCGGTTAAGAAAGGTATTAAATATATTAATGATGTGCCTGAAATGGAGAATTATACTGTCAAAGGGATTTCGTTTTCAGGACAAATGCATGGTTTAGTGCCATTAAATAGCGAACATAAACCTGTACGACATGCCATTCTATGGAATGATACCCGTAACTCTGAACAATGTGCGCAAATCAAAGAAGTATATGGAGAAAGATTGAATGGTAACCCTATTCTTGAAGGATTCACACTTCCAAAAATGCTTTGGATGAAACAAAATGAGCCATCACTTTGGGAACAAGTAAGTGTCTTCGTATTGCCTAAGGATTACGTACGCTATTGTTTAACAGGTCATATTCACATTGAATATTCTGATGCAGCCAGTACATTACTATTAAGTCCAAAAACACATGATTGGACTAGAGATGTAGGTGAACGATTAGGCATCGGAGATATTTATCCACCTTTAGTACGTTCAACAGAGGAAGTTGGAGTAGTACGTTCAGAATTAGAACAAGAGCTTGGTTTCAAAGCTCCTGTGAAGGTTTATGCTGGTGGTGGAGATAACGCATGTGGTGCCATTGGTGCAGGTATCATTAATGGTAACGATACGCTTTGTAGTATCGGGACATCAGGTGTTGTACTCAATGTTGAAAGCGAAGGCTACACTGAATACAAGAACAACATACATTTCTTTGATCATAGCGTTCCACAAACATTCTATGCTATGGGCGTAACCTTAGCAGCAGGTTACAGTTTAAATTGGCTTAAACAAACGTTCTTTGAACATGAGAGCTTTGACGATATCGTTCAACAAGCAAGTACGTCAACGATTGGTTCTAATCACTTATTATTCGCACCTTATTTAGCAGGCGAACGGACGCCACATGGAGATGCATTTATAAGAGGAAGCTTTATTGGTATTAGTGGTAGCCATAATAGGGCGGATTTTGCTAGAGCAGTATTAGAGGGTATTACCTTCTCGTTATATGACTCTATACAATTAATGCGAGAAGCTGGTAAAGAGATTACGCATATTACTTCTATTGGTGGCGGTGCGAAAAGTTCATTTTGGTTGCAGATGCAAGCAGATATCTTTAATGCTACAATAAGAAAGTTAAAACACGAAGAGGGGCCTAGTATGGGCGCAGCGATGATCGCAGCATATGGACTGAAATGGTTCGAAAGTTTCGATGAATGTGTAGATAAGTTTATAGATATTGCCCAAACATTTGAACCAGACGCTAAAAGACACGCACAATATGAAGCATATTATAAAGTATATAAAGATATTTACCGTCAAACACATCAATTAACTGAAGCATTATTAAAAATTGAAGATTAATTCAATCATAATAAACTGGAGCAGCAATGGTTGTTCCAGCTTTATTATGTTTAAAACTAAATCGTTTCAATTTTGCAACAATTTTAAATGTGAGCAATTTGTTATGTAATGATTAGTTGTCACGTTAAAGTGAAAATATCAACAAAGAAATGTATACAATTTAACCGAAATTTCAAATAATAAATACGCTGTTGAAAAGGTTTACAAAGCAGTTTGTGTTAGTGTAAAATAACACATATTATTTATTTATTTTCAAAAAATTTAAAACTAAAAATATTTTAACCTCAAAAAGTCTCTAAATGTGATTTATTTCACAATTTTATTTTTTTGTCACTGAATATGTCTTGAAATCGTTTTCTACAGGGTGTAGTATGACTATGGTTGTTAAATAAATAGAAAGAGGTTTTGGGGAATGAATATCATTTTAGGAGTAGGAACACTCGTATTAGTGCTTATTGTTATGACGCTATTCTTAAACTTTGCGCCATACGGTAAACAAGGACTACAAGCTTTATCAGGAGCTGCTTGTGCAACTTTCTTACCACAAGCATTCCTAAGTTACGCTATTGGTGGCGTATTCCATATCGAGTTTTTACAAACAATAGGAGATTTGGCAGGAAGCCTTGCAGGTGTTGCAGTAGGTATCTTAACTGGCTTGAAAATGGGCATCTCACCTGTTTTTGCAGTAATCATAGGACTAGTATTACACGACTTTAAATTATTACCAGCATTTATAGCAGCGTATATTATTTCATTCGGTATTAAATTTATCGAGAAAAAAGTCCCAGAAGGGTTGGACTTAATTGCTGTGATTTTAATTGCTCCAGCACTTGTATTTGGCTTAGCTACAGTTATTAGCCCAGGGGTTATGGCTGTATTAACTCAAATCGGTGGTGCAGTTACATCAGTAGGAGACAGCAATCCATACGCATTAGCAATTATTTTAGGATTAGTAATTCCAGTAACGGGTATGACACCACTAAGTTCAATGGTATTAACTAGCTTATTAGGACTAACTGGTATACCAATGGCTATCGGTGCTTTAACATGTACTGGTTCATCATTTGTTAACTATGTATTATTTAGCAGACTTAATATTGGCGGAAGTAAATCAAAAGCATTCGCAGTATTTGTTGAACCATTAACACAAATCGATTTAATCGCAAAATACCCTCTACAATTATATGGTACGAACGCAATTATCGGTGTTGTAAACGCTTGTATCGTTACATTTAGTGGACTCGTAATCGGTGTTAAAGGTATGGCAACACCAATTGCAGGTGCAATCGTCTTATTCGGATTTAACGATGCTACAAAATCAATTATTACAATCATCGTGGTTGCAGTAGTAAGTGTGGTATTAGCATTTATCTTCAGTACGTTAATTAAAAAATTCAACCTAATGAATATGAGTATAAAATTGCCTAGTAAACAGAAACAACCTAAGGAGAGTGTTTAATTATGGCTACTAAAAAAAGCTACGATTATCAAAGTGCATTTGATATTATTGGCCCTGTAATGATGGGACCTTCAAGTTCTCATACAGCAGGTGCAGTTAAAATTGGTAACGCTGCTTATGCAGTATTAGGTGGTATGCAGCCAGATAAATTAACAATTCATTATTACGAATCCTTTGCTCAAACACATCAAGGACACGGTACAGATTTAGCTATCGTTGGTGGTGCAATGGGCTATAGCACATTCGATAGTCGTATTAAGAGTTCATTAGCAATCGCTAAAGATCAAAACATCGAAGTAAATATTATCGAAGAAGAAGGCGACAGTATTGGTGAGCATCCTAACTGTGCGTATCTTGTTGCAGAAGGAAATGGTCGTCACATCGAAGTAATTGGTAACTCAATTGGTGGCGGTACAATCAAATTAAAACGCATCAGTGTAGAAGGACTAGACATTGATTTTAACTATGGTTTACCTATCCTAGAAATGGATGGAGCGGCAAATAAATCAGAAGTTAATCACTTTATCAATGATGTGAATGAACTTGGTGCAGACATTAAAGAGGAAATGACACAAACGGGCGATAATTTTAGTTTAGCAGTATTACCACTAAACAAAGCATTATCTGAATCAACGTTAGATCAAATTAAAGAAAAATATAGTCACTTAAATATATCCTATATTAAATAGAGGGGGATTAAAGATGTTTGATTCAATTAGAGAAACTATAGACTACGCAGTCGAAAATAAAATGTCTTTTGCAGATATTATGATTCAAGAAGAGATGGAACTTTCAGGCAAGACGCGTGACGAAGTTAGAGAAACAATGAAACAAAATTTAGACGTCATGAGAGATGCCGTAATTAAAGGATCAACTGGCGAAGGTGTTAAAAGTGTAACAGGTTATACTGGTCAAGATGCCATTAAACTTGCTAAATATAACGAGAATAATCATGCCTTATCAGGACATGAAATGGTTGAAGCAGTTAAAGGTGCGGTTGCTACTAATGAAGTAAACGCAGCTATGGGTATCATTTGTGCAACTCCAACAGCTGGATCCTCCGGAACGATTCCGGGCGTATTATTTAAATTAGAAAAAACACATGACCTTACAGAAGAACAAATGATTGATTTCTTATTCGTTTCATCATTATTTGGTCGCGTTGTTGCTAACAATGCAAGTGTTGCAGGTGCTACAGGAGGTTGCCAAGCAGAAGTAGGTTCAGCTTCAGCAATGGCAGCGGCTGCTGCAGTATCAATCTTCGGTGGCGAACCGGAAGCATCTGGTCACGCTATGGCATTAGCGATTAGTAATTTACTTGGTCTAGTTTGTGACCCAGTAGCAGGTTTAGTAGAGATTCCATGTGTAATGCGTAATGCAATTGGTTCTGGTAACGCATTAATTTCTGCAGACTTAGCATTAGCTGGTGTTGAAAGTAGAATTCCAGTAGATGAAGTTATCGAAGCTATGGATAAAGTAGGACGTGGCTTACCAGCTGAATTAAGAGAAACAGGACTTGGTGGTTTAGCAGGTACACCAACAGGTGAAGCGATCAAACGTAAAATCTTTGGTGAAGCTGAAGTTAATAGCTTTTCATAATATAACTTAAATTAGAAGCCATTCTTAAATGTCAATATGACATTTAAGAATGGCTTTTTTTAATTTTTTGACAGTTTTATTATTTGGCAGTAGCTGACTGATTTGAAAATGCACTTGAATTATGTATATTCAAATCTAGTCGGGGCCCCAGCAAGAGAATTCCCTAAAGAAATACTACTAGCAAAGTTAGCTGGGGTTAAAACGAATTCAATTTTGAGAATATATTAGGTATGTTCTACTTCCATATATTTATCAGAAAATTAAAAAAGTTATTGCAAAATTTCACTAATACGTTTAAAATAGCCGAAAAGGGGATGATGATATGCTAAGGTTATGTATCATCTTTTTTATATTCGTGACTAACACAACCATTACACAGTTATGGACAGTTGAGGGAACATGGGAGAATCTCTTATTACAATCAATGTCACTAAGTATGATTATTGTATTCCTGTTTTATTATGTGGGTTTTGTAATTGCGGAGAAAAAGAGGAAACAAATAGAAACTTTATTTAAGAAAGAATTCTTTCATGAGAAGGAAGACTTTTTTGAAAAAGACGATAAAAGAAAAGTAAGTGAGTAAAAGGGACTCACTTACTTTTTTTATTTGTCATGCAAATCATATTGGTAAAAAGCTAAATCTAACCAGCGATCAAATTTGTAGCCAACATTTTGAATGGTACCTGCATGTTTGAAGTTAAACTTTTCATGTAATTTGATGCTGCTATCATTGGAAGCATCGATACCAGCTACAATAGTACGATAATTTTTATCTCTAGCATCTTCAATAAGATGTTGTAATAATTGAGAAGCAATGCCTTTGCCTCGATTTGATTTATCTACGTAAATCGAATGTTCAATAGAATATAAGTAAGCCGGCCAGTTTCTAAATTGACCGTAAGTCGCAAAACCAACAGCCTTGCCAGCTTGTTCAAATACAAATATAGGTTCATTTGCTTTATTCTTCATGTAAAACCAAGCTTTACGTTCATCTAAAGTTTGAATATCGTATGTGTAAACAGCTGTAGTATGCAATATTGCATCATTATAGATTGATAGTATTGCCGGTAAATCTTCAATTTTTGCTTCTCTAATCATTTTGGCACCTACTTTTCTAAGTTTGTATCAGTTTAAAACGAGATTTCAATTGTTGCAACTATATGTAATTAAATATGACACGATAAATTAAATTAAACTTACGAAATAAACATGATATACTATGACCTAAGAAAGCCACGTTAAAGGAGTAACACATAATGAAGAATTGGATTAATCGATTGATGACGATACTTGGTGTCATACTCATCTTAGTAGCAGTGTATCTATTTGCTAAACCACATATCGATAATTATTTACATGAAAAAGATAACGACAACAAAATAGAACAATATGATAAACAGGATAAGTCTAGCAATAAACAAACACCAACCATTCCTAAGGATAAAACTAAAATGGCAGGGTATATATCAGTGCCAGATGCAGAGATTAAAGAACCAGTGTATCCTGGACCGGCGACACCAGAACAGTTAAATCGTGGTGTAAGTTTCGCTGAGAAAGATGAATCGCTAAGTGATCAAAATATATCAATCGCAGGTCATACATTTACCGATAGACCACATTACCAATTCACAAACTTAAAAGCAGCTAAAAAAGGTAGCAAAGTATACTTCAAGATAGGAAATGAAACACGCGAATATAAAATGACTAGTATACGTGATGTCAATCCAGACGAAGTTGAAGTATTAGATGAACACAAAGGTGAAAAGAATCAATTAACATTAATCACATGTGATGATTACAATGAGCAAACCGGTGTTTGGGAAAAACGTAAAATCTTTGTAGCGAAACAAGTTAAATAAATATATTTTAAAAAATTTGAAATACATCTTTAATAAATACCAATCGTTACATAAAACATAAATGCTAAGTCATTAGGAGTGATACAAGACATCCAATATAGATCTTGTGTCACTCCTTTAAATTTATCATTAGAAATAATCATGCTATTTTTATTAATTGTATTTAATTTCAGAATGTGAATATAGTTTCATCATGTTAGTGTGAACTTCAACCCTAATTAGATGACATATATAATAAATGTGAATACAACGGACTAGGGGGATTGCACATGGTTAAAGCTATTGCAGTAGATATGGACGGTACATTTTTAGATTCTAAGAAGAATTATGATAAAGACCGTTTTGAGAAGATATTTAAAGCATTGAATGAACGCAATATAGAATTCATTGCTGCAAGTGGAAATCAATTTGCTAAATTACAATCTATATTTGGAGAAAGAGATATGTTCTTTATTTCTGAAAATGGTGCGGTTATTTACAGAGGTAAAGACTTATATAATTATCGAAGCTTCAATCAAACAGACTACAAAGAAGTTGTCGATTATTTAAATATCGATAGAAATATTAAAGAATTTATAGTTTGCGGATTAAAGAGTGCCTATATATTGAAAGACACGAGTGAAGCATTTAAGGAAGATGCGCATTTCTACTATCATCAGTTAGAGGAAATTGATTCTTTTCAACCATTACCGGATGATGAATATGTCAAGATTGCGTTAAATATTAATCGAGATACGCATTCAACACTTGATACTGATTTAGAAGAAAAGTTTAGCAATACTATTAAACTCGTATCGAGTGGACATGATAGTATTGATATTATTATGCCTAATATGACAAAAGGAAAAGCACTTCAACGTTTATTGGAAGAGTGGCATATGTCTGCTTCTGATTTGATGGCATTTGGAGATGCTAACAATGATAAGGACATGCTTGAATTAGCCGAGCACAGTTATGTAATGGCTAATAGTCATGATAAATCACTATTTGAAGTTGCCAAGGCAGTTGCTCCAAGTAATGATGAGCAAGGGGTATTACAAATTATAGAGCAAGAAGTATTAAAATAGCTTAAAAAAGGAGAACTCTCAACTTTGAGAATTCTCCTTTTTATTTATTAAACACATATCTTAGTTTAATTGAGTTTCACATTTACCAGTATTAATAACTGATAATGCTGCGTTTAATCCGCCTTCAACTAAATTTCTCACAGCTTCATCAGAGAAGAATGCGATATGTGGAGTGACCAAAATGTTTTCATGTTTAATTAATTCTAATAGAGTTTCATCTTCGATCTCTTTTCCTGTCCAATCATAAGTAAAGTACGGCGCTTCGTTTTCATAAGTATCAATAGCAGCACCATATAATGTACCGTCATTAACAGCTTTAATTAATTCAGGTGTATCAATTACAGCACCACGAGCCGCATTAACTAATACTGCGCCTTTTTTAACTTTAGAGAACATATCTGCATCGAATAAGTGGAAACTTTCTTTATTCGCTGGAACATGTAATGAAATGATATCAGCATCAGCAATTGCTTCTTCAACTGTATCTTTATATTCTAAGAAGTCTAATGAATTGTTAGGGTATGCATCATAACCTACAACTTTAGCTCCGAAACCAGCATAAATTTTACCAGTTGCAGCACCAATACGTCCTGTACCGATAATAGCTACTGTCATATTTTTAACAGGGGTAGACATAATAGGTGCAGCCCATTTGAAATTATGTTCTTGAACACGTTTTTCAATTGCAGGGAAGCGACGAACTAATTGTAAAGCGATAGAAACTGAATATTCAGCAATAGTTTCTGGTGAATAACTAGGTACATTTGAAATGATAATGCCATGTTTTTTAGCTAACTCTAAATCGTACATGTCGAAACCAGCAGTACGTTGAGCAATTTGTTTAATACCATATTCTTCAAGTTTAGGGTAAACAGAGTCTGCTAATTTACCAAATTGCATTGTAGTAACACCATCGAAACCTTTAGCTAAATCAACTGTATCTTCACTTAAAATTTCTTCAGTTGTAACAACTTCAACATTGTTCGCTTTACCCCAGTTTAAAGCGTCATTTTTCTCGTAATCACGAGTTCCATAAAACATAATTTTTGTCATTTTAATAACCTCACTTCATTTTGTATGAATTTATAATTAATAAATAAGTTTTCCTAAGTTGTCTATAGAAATGTGAATTATTAATAGGAATAATGATTTAAAACATCTCTATTACTTAACTTACAAATATATTATATTGTGAATTTATTCACAAATCAATAGGAAATACGAAATTTATTTTTCGATTGTTAAAAAATTCACATAAAAATAGTAAATTTTCATTTATTTTTTAATGATAACTTTTGTAAGCGTATAACTTTAGGCTAAAGGAAACGTACTTTATAATCAAATTAGTACTATCTAAGGAGGATATATTTCATGAGTTCAATGCAAGAGACAATAATCAACGCATTTAATTTTAGACATGCAACAAAGGAATTTGATCCTGAAAAGAAAGTCAGTGAGTCAGACTTCCACACGATATTAGAAGCAGGTCGTTTATCACCTAGTTCACTAGGATTAGAACCTTGGCGTTTTGTTGTTATTGAGAATGAAGATTTAAAAGAAAAATTAAAACCTTACAGTTGGGGAGCACAAAAGCAATTAAATACAGCAAGTCGTTTCGTTATTATTCTTGCACGCAAAAATGTCACTGCAGACTCAGAATACGTACAACATATAATTCGAGGTATTAAAAAATACGAAGAAAGTACGATTCCGGCAGTTGAAGATAAATTTAATAATTTCCAAACGAATTTCCATATTAACGATAATGAGCGAACGTTATTAGACTGGGCAAGTAAACAAACTTACATTGCATTAGCTAACATGATGACTTCAGCAGCATTATTAGGAATTGATTCATGTCCTATGGAAGGATTTGATTTAGATAAAGTTACTGAAATCTTAGCTGAAGAAAAAGTTATCGATACGGAACATTTCGCGCCATCAGTTATGGTTGCATTTGGTTATCGAAAAGAAGAACCAAAAGATAAAGTTCGTCAACCCGCCGAAGATGTTATTGAATGGATTTAATACAGGACAATAAAAGAGAGTGAATACTCTCTTTTTATTATCTATAAGTGATAGATACATTAACTAGAATTAATGATGTTTAAAGAGCTTAATACACGGAAAAATATTACAAGCAAGTTAGTGTATTTAAAAATGTAAATAAGGTAAAATGATAGTAGTTTTAAGTAAACGCTTACATTACGATGTAAACACAACGCACATAAGGTTTTTCATAAATTTATATAAAGGGATGATGAAAAATGGCAAAAGTAAACGTTAGAGATTTCATAGAGGAACAATACGGTTTATTTATCAACGGTGAATTTCAAGCAAGCGAAAGTGGAGACACATTAACTGTAACTAACCCTGCGAATGGTGAAGATTTAGCTAAAGTAGCTAAAGCAAGTAAATCTGATGTTGATAAAGCAGTACAAGCTGCGCAAGATGCTTTTGACAGTTGGAGTAAAACATCTAAAGAAGAACGTGCGGACTATTTATTAGAAATTAGTCGTCGAATTCATGAAAAAGTGGAACACTTCGCGACAATTGAATCGTTACAAAATGGTAAGCCTTATCGAGAAACGTCAACAATTGATGTGCCATTAACAGCAAATCAATTTAAATATTTTGCGAGTGTATTAACAACAGACGAAGGTTCAGTCAATGAAATTGATGAGAATACAATGAGTTTAGTTGTCAATGAACCAGTAGGTGTTGTTGGTGCTGTAGTTGCATGGAACTTCCCAATTTTATTAGCGTCATGGAAATTAGCACCAGCATTAGCTGCGGGTAATACAATTGTGATTCAACCATCTTCTTCTACACCATTATCATTAATTGAACTTGCGAAGATCTTCCAAGAAGTATTACCTAAAGGTGTCGTAAATGTATTAACTGGTAAAGGTTCAGAATCAGGCGATGCAATCTTCAATCATGAAGGTGTAAACAAATTATCATTTACAGGATCAACAGACGTTGGTTACGGCGTTGCGAAAGCAGGTGCTGAACGTATCGTTCCAACTACATTAGAACTAGGTGGTAAAAGTGCTAATATCATCTTTGACGATGCAAACTTAGATCAAGTTGTTGAAGGTGCGCAATTAGGTATTTTATTCAACCAAGGTGAAGTATGTAGTGCTGGTTCACGTTTATTAGTACAATCTTCAATTTATGATAAAGTAATGCCTAAATTAAAAGAAGCTTTCGAAAATATCAAAGTGGGAGATCCATTTGATGAAGACGTTAAAATGAGTGCTCAAACTGGCCCAGAACAACTTGAAAAAATTGAAAGCTACGTAAAAATTGCAGAAGAAGATTCAAATGCTAATATCTTAACAGGTGGTCATCGCTTAACAGATAATGGACGTGACAAAGGATACTTCTTCGAGCCTACAATCATCGAAATTAAAGATAATAGTCATCAATTAGCACAAGAAGAAATTTTCGGACCAGTTGTAGTAGTAGAAAAATTTGAAGATGAAGCTGAAGCGATTAAAATTGCGAATGATTCAGAATACGGTTTAGCGGGTGGTATCTTTACTACTAATATTAACCGTGCATTAAATGTTGCTAAAGCAATGAGAACTGGTCGTATTTGGATTAACACTTATAACCAATTCCCAGCTGGTGCGCCAT
Organism: Staphylococcus sp. GDX7P312P; assembly: GCF_008385775.1. Lineage (NCBI taxonomy): Bacteria > Bacillati > Bacillota > Bacilli > Caryophanales > Staphylococcaceae > Staphylococcus > Staphylococcus sp. GDX7P312P. Next base: position 11,407 of record NZ_VUKI01000054.1, read on the forward strand.
TCGGTGGATATAAAAAATCTGGTATCGGTCGTGAAATTTATAAAGACGCTATTAAAAACTATCAACAAGTTAAAAATATCTTCATTGATACTAGCAATCAAACAAAAGGATTATACTAAGATAGTTAGTTTATAAATAAAAAATGAATATCATTTAAATTGAATGAGAGCTATCTGCAAAGCTGAGACTTTGCAGGTAGCTCTTTTTATGAGTTTAAAAGATAAGCGTATATGATTTAGTTACAAATTGCATATTGTAAAAGTTTTATTTAGAAATTGATAGATTGAGACTTTTTTTAAATTAAATAAGTTATAATACAATTTAAGTCTTTAAAATCTATATTTTGCAAAAGGAAAAATAATGAAAAAATTACAAGTATTATTAATTAGTTTTATAGTATTAGTACTCACCCTGAGTGGTTGTTCTAAACATGATGAGAAACATTCGAAAGACCATGAACCAAAAGAATTAAAAGTAGAATTTGTACCATCCCAAAATTCAAAAACGTTGAATGCTAAAGTGAAACCGTTACAGCAACAATTGTCAAAGGAATTAGGCATTCCAGTTAAAGTACATGTGGCAACTAATTATAATGCAATGGTAGAAGCTTTAAAATCAAAGAAAGTGGATGTTGCATTTATTTCACCAGTGTCTTATACCATCGCACATGATAAAGGTGCTGCAGATGTATTGTTGAAATCCAAAGGCTATTTAGTAGATGATAAAGGTAATCCAACTAATAAATTAGTCGATTATTATCGCTCACAAATCGTAGTTCGTAAAGACAGTCATTTACATAAGTTAAAAGATTTAAAAGGGGCCAAAGTAGGCTTACAAGACCCAGAATCTACTTCGGGATATATTTATCCAATGGCAAGCTTAAAAAAAGTAAATGTTAATCAGAATGATATCAAAATTGCTCAAATTAAAGGGCATGATCAAGCATTAATTGCATTATTAAACGGAGATGTGGATGCTGTAGCTACATATCAAGATGCACGTGCTGATTTAAAGCAAGATTATCCAAAAATATATAAAGACACTAAAGTGATTTATCGCACCGATAAGATACCAAATGATACGATTTCTGTGCGTGGTGATATGAGTAAACAGTGGAAAACGAAAATCAGTAATGCCTTTTTAGATATTAGTAAATCTGAAAAAGGTAAGAAAATACTTACAGATATTTATGGGCATCAAGGCTATGAAAAAGCAAAAGATAGTGACTTTGATACAGTAAGAAAGTATAGAAAACTTGTCGAGGAATAAAAATATAGGATAAGGACAATATGTGACCATCCTGATAAATATAATACGAATTGAATTAGAAGTAAAAAATGATAGCTTAATCATTTACTAATTTAATATTTAGGAATGGAGACAATGTAATGAATTTAGAAGAAAAAACGTATATTCAGCAACAAGTAGCGAACCGTTCAAAAACAATGCTTATCTCTTATGTATTGTGGTTCTTCTTAGGCGGATTTGGTGGACATCGTTTTTATCATGGAAAAACAGGTTCTGCAGTAGGTTTATTAGTACTTACTATATTAACAGCATGGTTTACCTTTGGTATTTCAACGTTAATTTGGGTGATTATTGATGCATTTTTAATACCTGGATGGGTTAAAGAGGATGAAGAAAGAGTCCGTCAATTTGCAATGCGTGAAGTAAATAATATGAAATCATAAAAAAAGATTGAGAGAAGGCAAATAAATTTGTCTTCTCTCAATCTATTTAAAATGACATGTTTTATAAACGATGCCAAATATGAATCATTCTATCCTGGAACGACACTTGTATCACTGTGAACTGTAATATCAAAGCCTTCAGGAGATGTAATATGTTCTTCTTTAGCATTTGGTTTATATATATCGAAATGAACTAAGCCATAAGTAGTCTCGTTGTCTGTTCTAGCTTGGTTAGATTGCCATACATTAGTAGCGATATGATGATGATATTTTTGAGTAGACATGAACAAAGCTTGTGGGAAATTAGAAATGTGTTCTAAACCTATTTGTTCCACATAAAAGTCACGTGCTTGCCCGATATCGTGTGTTTTAAGATGTAAATGTCCAATTTTGCCATCTGCTGGCCAACCGTTCCAACCTTCTTCAGTACGTTGCGCAATTAAATCATCCGCATCTACTGCAAGTGTATCCATTTTTACAAAATTACCATCCCATTGCCAATCTTGAGATGGACGATCTTGATATACTTCAATGCCGTTACCTTCTGGATCATTAAAGTATAACGCTTCACTTACAAGATGATCTCCACCACCTACAGGCACATTTAAACGACTAGCATGGAATAAAAAGTTTGCTAAATCTGTGCGTGTTGGAAGTAAATAAGCGATATGGAATAAACCAGCTTCTCTAAATCCAGGACGGCGACCATCTTCTAAATATTGTAGTGTTAATGTATGGCCATTAGCACCAACATTAAAGATGACATGATTGTCGTCTTGTTCTTTAATTGAAAATCCTAGTATATTTTTATAGAAGTTTGTAATTTTATTTAAGTCTTCAACGTTTAATGTAATATTAGTAACTTGTGTTGCTTCAGTAGTGTGAAATGCATTCATAATGTAGTGCCTCCTAAGATGAATAAGTCATCTTTATTTATTATTTATATTAAGTATAATAAATATACTACTAATTGTTAAATTAATCAAGACAGTTGCTTTAAAACTTTAAAAGCATACAAAAAAGCTTTTAGACTAATGAAATAAAGGTGTATAAAAACCTAATTCAAGCCTAAAAGCTAATGCTGTAAAACATTTCAGTTAACTTCAAATTGTAAGTCAACGAATATGAAATAGATTATCCTAAATAAACATCTTGATAATCATCATTTTTCTCTAGAACGTCTTTCGCAAATGGACAAGATGCGATGATTTTTAAGTTATTTTCCCGTGCATAATTAACGACAGCTTCAACTAATTGTTTACCTAAACCTTGACCACCTAATTCATCAGCGACACCAGTATGGTCAATATCGATTTCATTATTATCTACCTGTTTAAACGTAATGACAGCTTGAGCATTTTGTTCATCTTCGCCAACATAAAATTGTTGATGTCCTTGTTTAAATTCTTGTGCCATAAAACGTCACTCCTTTAATAATGTCATATTACTATCTATCACTTTTGAAGAAATCTAAAACATTTTATAATTAAATATTTAATCTTAAATAATATAATAAACATAGATATTGCATTATTACATTATTAAAGATATAGTTAAAAACGAATTTATTACGCTTTGGAGGGTTCTGTGTGAAGAGGATTGGCTATCTCATTATCGTTCTGTGCATTAGTATTGCTTTATCAGCTTGTAGCACAGGGCAATATTCGGATGCGAAAAAGAAAGATGTTTCAACCAACAATAAAATAAATATCTATACTACAGTATTTGCATTTGAAAGTTTCACCAAACAAATAGGTGGCAAATATGTCAATGTGGATACGATTTATCCTCCAGGTGCAGACACCCATACATATGAACCAACTCAAAGAGATATGATTAATATTGCTAAAAGTGATCTATTTATATATTCAAGTGACGACTTAGATCCAGTGGCGAAGACGATTACGCAATCAATGACCAACGATGATATGAAATTAGCAGTTGCAGCTGATTTAAATCATCATACATTGCTTGAAGAAGACCATGATCATGAAGATCACGACCACCATCATAGTCATGAAGAGGAAAGTCACGACCCGCATGTTTGGCTTGACCCAGTCTTAGACAAGCATTTTGCAGAAAAAATAAAGAATGATTTAGTTAAAAGAGATCCTCAACACAAAGCATATTATGAACAAAATTTTAAGAAATTAAATCAGGATTTAACAGATTTAGACAATAATTTGAAAACAATTACTAAAAATCCTAAAAGACAAAAAGTAACCATCTCTCATGATTCATTAGGTTATTTAGCAGAGCGCTATCACTTTCAACAAGAGGGTGTCAGTGGTATGAATAACGAAGAGCCTAGTCAAAAGGATATTCTTGCGCTTATTAAACAAATCAATCAATCGAAGCAACCTTATATCCTTTACGAACAGAATATCACTTCAAAGATAACTGATGTCATTCGTGATGAAACCAATGCAGAACCAGTAAGTTTTAATAATTTGTCTGTGCTATCTAAAGAACAAGCTAACGACAAAGATTTAACTTTCCAATCAATCATGAAAAAGAATATTAAAGCGTTGGATAAAGCGTTGAATCAATAAAAATATCCCCAATTCTTTCATTAGGAGATGGGGATATTTTATACCTATTTATTCATATCTAATATAGCTTACCGTTGTATTATAGTATTCTTCGAAACCATGAATACCATCTGCACCACCTAAACCTGATTCTCTCCAACCAGCATGGTAACCATTAACAACTTCTTCTGCTTCGCAATTAGCGTAAACTTCACCAAATTTTAAACGTTCTGTAGCTTCCATCACTTCTTTTAAATTCTCTGAAAAGATATAAGAAGATAAGCCTGCATTTGTATCGTTTGCGGCATCAATTGCTTCATCGAAATCATTATAAGTTGTAATTGCTAGAACAGGACCAAAAATTTCCTCTTTAAAGGCACTGTCATCTTTTTTAACATTATCAAGAATTGTAGGTTCATAGAAGAAACCAGCGCGATCTAATTTATGGCCGCCTAAAACTAAGTCTGCACCATTCTTAACGGCTTCTTGCACTTTGTCATCAATACTGTCCAATTGTATTTGATTGATAATAGCACCATAATCAGTGTTATCGTCTAATGGGTCACCGACTTGTAAGTCGCTCATACGTTGTTTAGCCTTGTTTACAAAGTCATCATGAACATCTTCGTGAACAAAGATACGCTCTGGACAAGTGCATACTTGACCAGCATTATTAATTCGTGCTGTGACAATGTAGTCCACCGCTTTGTCCAGGTTAGCATGAGGTGTAACTAAGACAGGTGCGTTACCACCTAATTCAAGATTCACTTTTTTTACTGTATCTGCTGCATTCTGATAAACCGCTTTACCGGCACGCATACTTCCTGTTAAAGATACGAGTTGAATATCTTTATGTGTGGCTAATTGTGTGCCAACTGTTTCGCCAGTACCAGGCACAATTTGAACTAAACCAGCTGGAATCGTTGAAGCACGGAATAGCTCAGCCAATCTTAATGTTAATAATGTTGTTTCTTCACTTGGTTTAATGACGATTGAGCATCCCGTTACTAGTGCTGGAATCACTTTACGCATTAAGACCATAATTGGTGCATTCCATGGCACGATACCTGCAGTTACGCCAATTGGCTTTTTAATTAATTGAATCATTTCATTCGAAACACTATTTTGTAGTACTTCGCCTTTATTACGCATACTTAAACTTGTCATATAATCAATAAATTGCACAGCTTTATCGATTTCACCTTCAGCTTGTGCTAATGTTTTACCTTGTTCTTTAACATACAATTTGGCAAGTTCATCTTTGTTTTGCTCTAATAAAGGAATTAATAATTTTACATGCTCTGCACGTGTTGGTGCTGGTACTTTTTCCCATTCAAGTTGTGCATGTTTAGATTTTTCGATTGCCTCGTTAACTTCTTCCACAGTTGCGAAAGTAATGGTATCAAATGCTTCTCCTGTAGCAGGATTGATGACTTCCATCGTGTCACTAGATTTACTCTCTACAAATTCATTATTTATAAATAATTGATTGGTCATTTGAGACACCTCCAATGTTTGTATTCCCTGTAACAACCGTTTTCATGCTTATTTCATTTTGAAAAAAGATAGAAATAAATAGATATTGAAATTATAATAGAGCTAACATATTGACGATTAATTGAAACGCGTGTACAATTTATCTCGAAATCGAAATAAATTAAAGGTGGTGAGTAAATGGATCGCACAGAACATTCATTAAAAGCATTTATTGGTCTAAATAGAGCATTAGATACATTAGAAAAAATCGTGCAACAAGATGTGAAGAATTACGGGCTCAACGTGACGGAATTTGCAGTGTTAGAGTTACTCTATAGTAAAGGTCCACAACCTATTCAACGTATTAGAGATAGGGTGCTCATCGCGAGTAGTAGTATTTCATACGTTGTGAGCCAATTAGAAGATAAAGGTTGGATTACACGTGATAAAGATCCATCAGATAAGCGTGTATATAACGCAACACTTACTGACAAAGGTCAACAATTTATGGCAGATATATTTCCACAACATGCCTCAACGTTGGAACAAGCCTTCTCAGTTCTGTCAGAAGAAGAATTGATAACGATTCAACAAGCATTCAAAAAATTAAGTGCACAATCTACTGAAGTGTAAATCGGTGCACTTTTATTTATAACGAAAATTATCTCGAAATCGAAATAAATGGAGGTTTTTAATATGGCTAAACATGATTTATTAGGTATTCATCATGTAACTGCAATAACAGATGATGCTGAACGTAACTATAAATTTTTTACGGAAGTACTAGGTATGAGACTAGTTAAAAAAACAGTAAACCAAGATGATATTCAAACGTATCATACATTTTTTGCAGATGATGAGGGGACAGCTGGTACAGATATGACATTCTTTGATTTCCCTGGCATTCCTCAAGGACGTAAAGGTACCAATTCGATTACTAAACCATCGTTTCGTGTTCCAAGTGATGAAGCATTAACATACTATATGAAGCGGTTTGAAGCGTTTGGTATAACACATGGTGGTATTCAAAACGTGTTAGGTAAGAAGGTATTGCCTTTTCAAGAGGAGGATGGACAAGACTATCAATTAGTATCCGATGAAGGCAACAGCGGTGTCTCACCAGGTAAACCATGGAAGAATGGGCCGGTTCCAGAGGATAAAGCAATTTATGGCTTAGGACCAATTGAAATCACGGTCAGTTACTTCGAGGATTTCAAACAATTATTGGAAAATGTTTATGGAATGCGAACAATTATGAATGAAGAAGATGTAGCATTACTTGAAGTCGGTGAAGGTGGTAATGGTGGTCAAGTTATTTTAAGAAAGGATTCAGAGGGACCAGTTGCCGTTCAAGGATATGGCGAAGTTCATCATGCATCATTTAGAGTGAAAGATCATGAGGCCATTAAACACTGGATACAGAAATTTCAAGAACTAGGCATACCAAACTCCGGTTTAGTCGATCGTTTTTATTTTGAAGCATTGTATGCACGAATCGGTCATATTTTGTTAGAAATTTCAACTGATGGACCTGGTTTTATGGGTGATGAACCCTATGAAACGCTAGGTGAGAAATTATCACTTCCACCATTTTTAGAGGAACAAAGAGAAGCGATTGAAGCGCAAGTTCGTCCGTTTGATACAACTGGAAAAAGTTATAAATAGGGAGGTATTGAATTATGGAACCAATTACACACATTCATCATATTTCAGCGATTGTAGGAGATGCTCAAGAAACGTATGATTTCTATACAAATGTATTAAATTTAACTTTGATCAAACAGACAGTAAATTATGATGATACAAAAACATATCACTTATATTTCTCAAATGACAGAGCGCAACATGATATGGTACTTACTTTCTTTAATTGGCCAAATCAATATAGAGGTCGTATCGGTTCAGGTCAGGTTGGACGATTAGCGTTTAGAATACCAAAAGATAGCATGTCACATTGGGAAATGAAATTAAATATGAATGGGATTCAAACACGTCAAACTGAATCATTCAATCAAACAACGTTAGAATTTGAAGACATTCACGGATTAACATTAGCGATGGTTGAAAGTGATGAAGAACGTGTTAACAATGACATCATAGGATTTCATGGCGTAACAATGCTATCAGCTAATCCTCAAGCTACGGAAGCATTGTTGCAAAATGATTTAGGGTTAGAACATATTCAAGAAACAGATGACAATGTGCACTATCAAACGAGTGGTAGCGTGCATCATCAAATTATTGTGAAAAAGTTTGTAAACCCACAACCTGTTCGTTGGGGCGGTGGCATCTTCCATCATATTGCATGGTCAGTACCAAATGACGAGGTACATGTACAATGGCGTGATTATCTTCTTAATAAAGGCTTGCATGTAACAGATGTGAAAGAACGATTCTATTTTCATGCGATTTACATGAAAGAACCTGGCAATTTAATATTTGAATTTGCAACTGCAGGACCTGGCTTCACGATTGATGAAAACGTAGATGATTTAGGTAGACAACTACAGTTACCGCCATTTTACGAAGAAAGAAGATATGAAATAGAAGGTCATTTAATGCCAATAAAATTAAATGAGTACTAAGGAGAGGTGAGACAAATGGAACATATTTATAGACCAGGTAAGGATAACGCACCTACGCTAATTTTGTTACATGGGACTGGTGGGGATGAAACAGATCTTATTCCACTTGGAACAGCTTTAAATCCTAACTATAACTTGTTAAGTATTCGTGGAGAAGTCAATGAGAATGGTATGAATCGTTATTTTAAACGCCTTGCTGAAGGTATATACGATGAGGAAGATTTAGAATATCGAGGTCAACAGTTGCTAGATTTTATTTATGAAGCGGCTGAACAGTATCAATTTGAATTGAATAGATCGGCTTTAGTTGGTTTCTCTAATGGATCAAATATTGCGATTAACTTAATGTTACGTGACACAGCACCGTTTAAAAAAGCATTACTATTTGCACCACTTTATCCAATAGACACTTCAACAAGCAAAGATATGAGTGATGTAGACGTTCTATTATCAATGGGAAAAAATGATCCAATCGTATCCATTGATCAAAGTGAACATGTCATTCATTTATTTAAGCAACTGGGTGCACAGGTTACAGAAGTATGGGTCAATAGTCATGAAATTACACAAGCTGGATTACAGAAAGGTCAAGAAATACTGAATTCATAATGGAAAAGGACTCAAAGATGTAAGGTTCGCATCTTTGGGTCCATTTTAATGTATTCCTAATTTATTTAGAGAATATTAAGTGTTTAAACCCTTGATATAAAATTGGGATAAGGAGTATGAAGCCAAATAATCCCATAATTGGGAAGACTTTTCCAATTAAAGAAATGAAACCGATAAATGTACATATAAACGTGATAATAGCCATTATAATAATGAGTACAAAGTATCCTTTGGAAAATGGTTCTGTAAAACGAGAAGCAAATGCATACATAAGACCTACAATCGTATTATAGATAACAAGAACCATTATAATCGACATCACTGTACCTAATAATGGTGAAATTTGACTTGCGAGTAATAGGGTCGGCAATGCGACAGATTGAATATGTTCGAATTCTGTAATAAGACCAAAATTAATCATTAATAACAGTAATGTGATAATGATGCCGCCAAATAGGCCACCCCATAAGCCAGACTGACGATGCTGCATGCGACCGCCCATAACACTTAAAAAACTAAATGCGGCTGCAATTTGTAGGCTTGCATAATTTAACCCATCAAACCACCAACCAAGTGATAGCGATTGATGCTGTTTATTGAAACGATTGGCCGCACTAAAATTTAAATCTCCTGTTATAAAATAATAGATAGCGATAATAGAAACAACAATGACTAAGAACGGTGTAACCATACCTAATACCGTAATCAGACGTTCAAATTTAAGAAATAGCGTCATAAGAATGACTAACACTAGAATTAATGAACTCAACCAATAAGGTAATCCGAAACTTTCATGTATAGTTGACGCACCACCCGCAGTCATAATCATCGCTAAGGAGAATAAGAATAGAGTTAAGATAATATCAAAGATACGTGCAATGATTGGATGTAAATAATATCGAATAGACTCAGAATGGTTATGAGATTGAATGACAAAGCCAGTGTTTAATACGAACACGCCTGCTAGCGTTATAATCAAACCGGTAACAATAATGCCAGAGATGCTATAGATACCGTTACTTGTGAAGAACTGAAATATTTCTTGACCAGTAGCAAAACCAGCACCAACGACAACACCAACAAATGCGAAAGCTACCATGATACTCTCTTTAAAAAGTTGCACAATTAAAATTTCCTTTCAAATCATTTCTAAATTCATATATTTAAACGCAATTACCTATTTTAGATGAAAAGATACTAGAAATAAATAGGAAAGTTTACTCGAAGTGAACATTGTGTGTCCGAAAAAGGCATTAACAGGTTGTTTATAAAATAATAATGCAGGCTTAATCAAAGTTTGATAGTATTACACAGTATTAAAAAAGTTGAATCTTATTGAGGAAGGTGTAGGTATGTCATTAGATTTACCTGTCATGTTAATCATTGTCTTATTTTTAGCATTAGGCATATTTAGTCAATGGTTAGCGACACAGATTAAATGGCCATCAATTGTAGTCATGTCGATTGTGGGCTTATTGATTGGACCGATATTGGGACTAGTTAACCCTCAAGAAACATTGGGTGCCGAAGTATTTAGCCCGATTGTGTCTTTAGCTGTAGCTGTTATTTTATTCGAAGGAAGTAGTAATTTAGACTTTCGTGAATTAAGAGGCATTTCTAAAGCGGTCATTCGAATTATTACCGTTGGCGCAGCTATATCATGGGTGCTTGGTGCGATTGCATTACATAAAATTTTAGATTTTCCAATTTCTGTTGCGGTTGTGATGGGCGGATTATTCTTAATTACAGGCCCAACCGTCATTCAGCCACTTCTTAAGCAAGCAAAGGTGCGTAAGAGTGTTGACTCTATTTTAAGATGGGAAAGTATCATATTAGATCCAATAGGACCGATACTCGCATTAACAGCGTTTTATATTTATCAAATATTTGAGCAAGGTTTTGGTGTCCAAGTTATTCTCATCTTTATTTTGAAAATGGTTATAACAGCCATTATTGGCTTCGGAGCATCATTCGTTTTCAATTGGTTAATTCAACGTGATTTTATTCCGCAAAATTTGATGCCATCGATTCAGTTAGTCTTTATTTTATTAGTCTTTAGTATTTGTGACCAAATATTACAAGAATCCGGATTATTAGCCGTTACCATTTTCGGCTTAATGATGGCACGTTATAAGAGACATGATTTAATTTACAAGGAGTCAGATCATTTCATTGAAAATGCATCATCTATTCTTGTATCTACCGTATTTATATTAATCACTTCGTCATTAACGTCATCTGTATTGATGGATGTCTTGTCATGGCAATTAGTGATTTTTGCGATTGCAATGATTGTATTGGTACGTCCAATCTCTGTTTTATTATCAACAATAGGTACAGAGATCACGAAAAGAGAACGCGCTATTGTAGCAATGATGGCACCTCGAGGGATTGTCGTTTTAACTGTGGCACAATTCTTTGGAGGATTATTCATGGATGATCATGTGAAAATGGCAAGTTATATCACGCCAGTGACGTTTGGACTAGTGTTTATTACGGTTGTTATTTACGGCTTTAGCTTTACGCCATTGAGTAAGTTGCTAGGACTTGCCAGTACAGAACCACCAGGCGTTATTATAGTAGGAGAGAGTGAATTTTCATTCCATCTAGGTATGAAACTGCATGAACATGATATTCCTATAATGGTATTTAATTTGTTTGAGAATACGTCAGAGAAGGCAGAAGAACTTGGCTTTGAAGTGTTTAAGGGGAATTTATTATCAAGTAGTGATCGAATATATGCGGATTTAATTCGTTATAATAAATGTCTATTAATGACTAAGTCGTTTATTTTTAATAGTTTAGCGTTTAATGAATTGGTACCAGAGTTTGGATTGAATAATGTAAGTATGATGCCAGTGTCATTTACTGATGAACAGGCACGTAATAACTTAAATGGTCCATTACGTAATCATATTTTATTTGATGAATCACACAGTCCAAGATGGTTTGATAATACGATAAGTAATAAGAATATTGTGGAGGTACTTGCAGAGGAATACGACACAATTACTGATCACGATATGATTATCTATCACGTTGATGATAATAGTGTTGTTTCATTTAATAAAAGTACTAAACCTATACCACAATATGATCAAGGTACATATGGCATCTTAAGAGATGTGTATTGAATATAGTTCAAGTTATGTTTAATTAGAGGATTGTAAAGTAGTTCTTTAAGAGCCTGGGACATAAATA
>NZ_VUKI01000055.1:0-54402 GCF_008385775.1 Staphylococcus sp. GDX7P312P
CGATTTGACGTAGAGCCTAAATTAGTACCTTTTTAATTGGAAAAGGTAGCACCATGTCATAAGTTGAAAAGCAGCATTTAGTTTTATGATCACTATGTTGCAATGTTTGAATATAAAGCAAATGGTAAGAATTGTGTGGAATCATATTATTCACCTTTAAAATAGTAATCGGTGAGCTTTTTTATAGAAGAGGATTTATACTTTTTAATACTCGATAAAGAGACATGCATTAAGTCGGCGATTTCGAATTGTTTATAGCCTTGAATAAAATAGTTAAACCATGCGAGTTCTTGTGCATTTAAAATTTTGGAAATGTCATTATAGTCGAAGTAAGTTGTTTCTCTATTAATAGAAGGAATTTGAGGAGTTTGTAAATCATCGACTTCAACTATTTCTGGTTTCAAATTTTCTTTTCTAAATAAGTCAATTAAGTAAAAATTGAGCCGTTGATAGAGATAAGAGGATAAACAAATATTTGAATTCTTATTGTAATTCTTAGATAATTGCCACAGTTTAATAAGCAATAACTGATAAAATTCATCATAATTATACTTGACGTAATAACGTTTTAACAAATAATGAATAATTCTATGATATTTATGATATATGTCATCAAAATTCATTGTATTTGGAATTCGCTCCTAGTTTAAGCACTTAAACAAAATTTCCGGATATCTAAAATTTAAACTAACTTATTTAAATTATCATTTGCGTAATTTGAAAAAAGGGTGTTAAATAGTAAACATAGAATAATGAAAGTATGCAAAATAATGGTTTAAGACATAAGTAACTCAGTAATGCGACAATTAATTATGAACATACCTAACATTCATAAATATATTTAAGTTCTAGTCAATTTGTAACGTGGGAGGTATAAATTTGGATTACGCACATTTAAATCTAGAGCATTTTTTTGCAAGAAATGATGATTTAGACATAATTAGGGATCGTTCTGAATTTGTAATGATTAATAATTTCACAAATGAAATGATGTATCGAGATGGTGAAATAGAAGGAACAGTTGATTTGAATCAATATTATTACAAGAATAGATCTCAAGCAGCTAGTTTTATCATGATGGATTATCGCAAAGATAACTAACAATAAATAGTTATGCTTTATAGAATCAAGTAATGAAATTCTATATGTTTCATTACTTTTTATTTTGCAAAGTTTCATTTTGATTACTTTTATTTTATGAATATGTAACATTGCAAGTATAAAATTGTTTATAAGAATTAATAATGTTAAACTTTATTATCATAAAGATTTTAAAGAAAAAACAACATTGACCTAAGAGGTGTGAATATGACGAAGCACAAAAAAGGCTCAATTATTAGCCTAGTGGGGTTATTGATTGTTTTAGTCGCAGCAGGTTTTATTTTCTTTACTATGATTTCAGATCAAATATTCTTTAAAAAAGTAAATGAAGAAGAAAAAGTAGAGCATTTAAACGTTACACTAAATAAAGCTGCCGATAAACAAATTGATAATTACACAAGTCAACAAGTCTCTAACAAGAATAATACTGCTTGGAGAGATGCTTCAGATAATGAAATAAAAGCTGCAATGGACAGTAGTAAGTTCATTGATGATGACAAACAAAGGTATCAATTTTTAGATTTATCTAAATATCAAGGTATTGATGAAAACCGTATTAAGCGTATGTTATTCGATCGACCTATGTTATTAAAGCATACTGATGCATTTATTAGTGCTGCTAAGGAGAAACATGTGAATGAAGTTTATTTAATTTCTCATGCTTTATTAGAAACTGGTTCAGTTAAAAGTGAATTAGCCAATGGTGTAGAAATTGATGGTAAAAAATATTATAACTTCTATGGTGTAGGTGCTCTCGATAGTGATCCTATTAAAACTGGTTCAGAATACGCAAAAAAACACGGTTGGGATACTCCAGAAAAAGCCATCAAAGGTGGGGCTGATTTTATTCACCAACACTTCCTATCACATGATGATCAAAATACGCTATACAGTATGAGATGGAATCCTAAAAATCCAGGTGAACATCAATATGCTACTGATATTAAATGGGCAGAAAGTAATGCTCAAATCATCGCAGATTTCTATAAAGAGATGAAAACAGAAGGTAAATATTTTAAATTATACGTATACAAAGATGATAATAAACATCAAAAATAAATAATTGTAAGTAAACTAAAGCCAACGATCACACTGTTTCAAGCAAGTGATGACGTTGGCTTTTTCTTTAATATAATTTGTGTTCACAAACATTTATTCGGCTTTATTTTTTCGAGTTATCCAACTAAATGCTATAACAAATACGACGAAAACTTTTAAGAGAAATTTCATTTTAGTTCACCTCATTAACTCAATATTAACATATCAATATAGGATAAAGAAAAATGGAGAATGCTAATTGCACATAAGTATAAATTATTTTAAGCAAATTATGATATTGATATAATTAAATTATTAAAAATTCTTGATAGAGAAAATTAAAAGGATGATGAATATATGCGTGTAGCAATTATAGGGATGGGCACAGCAGGTGTTAGTGTTCTAAGGCAATTAGTCAAAAATGAAGCGTTTAAAAATCTAGAAGTTGATGTATATGATCATGATAAGAATATGGGGCAGGGTGTACCTTTTCAAAATGACAGTAGCCAATTATTAATTAATTTGCCAACTAAGCAAATGAGTTTAAATTTGGATGATGATGAAGAGTTCTGGAAATGGTATCAAGAACAATCAGAATTTAAATTCGATAATCCTAAATATCTTCCTAGGTTTGTATTTGGTCATTATATGAAGTCATACCTATCTAACTACGACTTGTTATTTGATAATTTAACCATTATTAAGCATCCAGTTCGCGAAATTTTTACAAATTCAGAAGTTGATGAGACTACATTAAAATATTATGTATGTACTTCAGAAGATATGAGTCAATGGAAAGAGTATGATTATATATTCTTAACGACTGGTACATTTGCATATCATGATCCATATAAACTAAAAGGGAATAAAGGTTATATTCAAACACCTTATCCTACATATAATACATTAGATGAAGTGTCTCAATCAGACGATATTGCAATTATAGGCACTGGATTAGCCAGTTTAGATGTAGTTAGATACGTGGCTACACATCATCCTAAATTACCAATAACTATGACTAGTCGCTCAGCACATTTACCTAGTGTTAGAGGAAATATGATAGATGTTGAGTTTAAATATTTAACTAAGCAAAAGTTTAATGAATTGAAGTCGCAATATTATGGAAATGTACCTTTAGAATTAGCTTTTGAATTATTCCAATTAGAATGTAAAGATCATAATATTGATTTAGAGAAACTAGTATATCGTCGCACAGGAAATACAATTCAAGATTTACAGTATGATCTTGATAGACCCGATGAAATTGGTGTGTTTCAAAGTTTAATTGAAAATATTAAAGAAAATCTAAACTGGATATGGAATAGCTTTAGTCGAGAAGATCAGCAAGACTTTGATAATCGTTTCTCAAAAATTATCCAATTAAATTCTAACCCTATGCCACCTCGTACTGCAGAATTAATTATAGACTTAATAAATAATCAATCATTAATTGTTAAAAGTGGATTAGAAGATATTACTTATAAAGACAACCTTTATTTATTGAAATTCAACAATGATGATGATTATTATCCATATGATGTCATTATTAATTCGACTGGATCAAAAACACATTTATCAGATTTAGATGAGGAAGATCAGCTTATTCTTAATCTCCAAAACAGACAAATTGTTCAACCACATCCAATGGGAGGTATACAAATTATTCCAGAAACCAATCAAGTCATAAGTCCAAGATATGGAACTCTCAACAATATGATAGCTATTGGGCAAGTAACTAATGGCGTTAATAAATTGCGTAATGGAGTGAAGATGATCGTTGATCAAGCGGTCAATTCTGTAAATTATTTATACGAAAACCAAAATAAATTTGACCATTTCAGCTCTTAATGTAGACATTTACACTTAAATAACTAAATTCCATTATTAGTTACTCTGTTAAATAATATGTAGTGTTGACGGTTTGTATTTTTTTAACAATAAGCGTATGATTAATGTTGTAGTTATTAAACTACGTTAACTCAAACAATCACAATTTCATATGAATTCTTTCGGGGCGGGGTGCAATTCCCAACCGGCAGTAATATAAGCCTGCGACCTGTCAAAGTGAAAGGTAATAACTTTGATGGCTGATCTAGTGAGATTCTAGAGCCGACAGTGAAAGTCTGGATGGGAGAAAGAATGAGACGTCATTATTTGATAATTATGACGGTTATTTAGCATACACATTTACTAATGTTGTAAGCTTATTTGAATATACATTTGATCTCCCTATGCCTTTAAGCACTTTATTGGTATAGGGAGTTTTAATTATGAGGTGATTTATTGAGTAATTTTATGAAATACGCTATACAACTCGCACAAATGGTTAAAGGACAAACGGGTATCAATCCTCCAGTTGGTGCGGTCGTTGTTAATAACGGCCGAATAGTTGGACTCGGTGCTCATCTAAAACAAGGTGAGAAGCACGCGGAAGTACAAGCACTTGATATGGCTGGAAAGGAAGCAAAAGGTGGAACAATCTATATTTCGCTAGAACCATGTACCCACTTTGGCTCAACACCACCATGTGTGAACAAAATTATTGAATTTGGACTAAGCAAAGTTATTTACGCTGTTAAAGATACGACATTACCTTCTGAAGGGGACGCTATTTTAGAACAAGCTGGGATTGATGTAGAACATCAATACTCTGAAGAAGCAGCTGCCTTATATAAAGACTTTTTTAAAGCTAAGTCAGAGCAAATCCCTGAAATTACGATGAAAGTGTCTGTATCATTAGACGGTAAACAAGCAACAGATTTAGGTCAG
Organism: Staphylococcus sp. GDX7P312P; assembly: GCF_008385775.1. Taxonomy (NCBI): domain Bacteria; kingdom Bacillati; phylum Bacillota; class Bacilli; order Caryophanales; family Staphylococcaceae; genus Staphylococcus; species Staphylococcus sp. GDX7P312P. The sequence continues at coordinate 4,909 of NZ_VUKI01000055.1, forward strand.
AGTAAATGGATTACTAATTCAGAAGTCAAACAAGATGTCTACCATTTAAGACATACGCATGATGCTGTGTTGACAGGAAATGGCACAATTAATGCTGATAACCCACTTTACACGACTCGTATTCCAAGTGGAAAAAATCCAATCCGGATAGTGCTGGCTAAAAGTGGCAATGTTGATTTTACGAAACAACTTTTTCAAGATTCGTCGAGTGAAGTGTGGATTTACACTGAAAATCAAACGCTTGAAAGTCCAAATCGAAACATAAAGGTTATCTGTATAGATAAATGCGATTTAAAAGATATTCTTAAAGATATTTATAAGCGAGGTATTGGTTCATTATTAATTGAAGCTGGTCCTCGTATAACTTCTAAATTTCTCCAAACTGATTTTACTAATCAACTTATTATTTATTACGCCCCGAAAATAATAGGTGGTTCTGGAAAAAATCAATTCTATCAAACTACAGATATTATTGATTTAAATGAAACCACTCAATTTGAAATTTCTTCTACTGAGTTAATTAATCAAAATTTAAAAATGATTTTGCGAAAGAAGTGACAACTTATGTTTACAGGTATTGTTGAAGAAATAGGTACTGTCAAAAATATTCGTACACATCAATCGGTTAGAACATTGGATATAGCTTGTCAAACTATCACAGAAGACATGAATATCGGTGACTCTATTAGTGTGAATGGAGCTTGTTTAACAGTGATTGACTTCACAAGTAATTATTTTTCTGTTCAAGTTATAAAAGGTACTGAAGATAAAACATATCTATCTCAAATCAATAAAAATGATGAAGTCAACTTAGAAAGAGCAATGTCAGGAAATGGACGTTTTGGAGGCCATTTTGTTTTAGGTCATGTTGATGACAAAGGTGTTATAACACAAGTTAAGGAAACACCTAATTCAAGGATAGTTTCGATTAAAGCATCTTCTAATATCATTAATCAAATGGTCAAACAGGGTTCAATTACTGTGGATGGTGTGAGTTTAACAATTTTCGATTTACGACATGATAGTTTTGATATTCATTTAATACCTGAAACAAGACGTTCAACGATTTTATCTTCTAAACACAATGGCGACCAAGTTCATTTAGAAACGGATGTTCTTTTTAAATATGTTGAACGAATGGTAAGTAGAAATGAGTCAGAGCTTACATTAGATAAGTTAAAAGCATTTGGCTTTTAGGAGGCGTAATTATAGATGGAATTTGACGAAATTAAGGATGCATTAAGTGCTTTAAAACGTGGTGAAAGTATTATTGTTGTGGATGACGAGGATCGTGAAAATGAAGGAGATCTTGTAGCTATAACACAATGGATGAATGATAATACTATTAATTTTATGGCTAAAGAAGGTAGAGGGCTAATTTGTGCACCAATTAGTAAAGACTTGGCACTCAAATTTAATCTAATGCCTATGGTAGAACATAACACGGATGGTTTTGGAACTAATTTCACAGTAAGTATCGATCACGTTACAACATCAACCGGTATAAGTGCATTTGATAGAATGGCAACGGCACGCGCTTTAATTAATCCAGAATCTGAGCCCGAAGATTTCCATAAACCTGGACATCTTTTTCCACTAATAGCTAAAGAAAACGGTGTGTTGGAACGTACTGGTCATACAGAAGCAGCTGTAGATTTAGCGAAATTAACGAAAGCAGCTCCAGCAGGTGTTATATGTGAGATCATGAATGAAGATGGGACAATGGCTAAAGGTGAGCAACTAGAAGCGTTTAAACATCAACATGGTCTTAAAATGATTACTATTGAAAGTTTAGTTAATTATCGAAAAGACAAAGGCACTGGTGTTGAGTTAAAAGCAAAAGTTAATATGCCGACAGATCATGGAGCTTTTGAAATGTATGGATTCGAATCATCATTAACTAAAGAAGAAATTGTTGTACTTGCTAAAGGAGAAGCACGTGCCACAGAGAATGTGCGTATTCATTCTGCATGTTTAACAGGTGATATTTTCCATAGTCAAAGATGTGATTGTGGTGCACAACTAGAATCAGCGATGAAATATATTAATGAGCATGGTGGCATGATCATCTATTTGCCTCAAGAAGGAAGAGGCATAGGGTTAATCAATAAATTAAGAGCATACGAATTGATTGAACAAGGTCATGATACAGTAACTGCCAACCTAGCTTTAGGATTTGACGAAGATTTAAGGGATTATCATATAGCTGCTCAAATTTTAAATTATTTCAATGTACAACAAGTGAATTTGTTAAGTAATAATCCTAAAAAATTTGAGGAATTATCTGAGTATGGTATTAAAGTTGCGGACCGCACACCAATTATTGTAGCTGAAACAGAACATAATCATGATTATATGAATACTAAAAAAATAAAAATGGGACATTTAATTTAGGAGGAATAAAGATGAATTTTGAAGGTAAATTAGTAGGAACAGATCTAAAAGTAGCTATTGTTGTAAGTCGATTTAATGATTTTATTACGAACCGATTATTAGATGGTGCAAAAGATACACTTGTTCGTCATGGTGTGGAAGATAGTAATATAGATGTTGCTTATGTACCTGGTGCATTTGAAATTCCTTTAGTTTCTAAAAAACTAGCTCAAAAAGGTGAATATGACGCAGTCATCACTTTAGGTTGTGTAATTAGAGGTGCAACATCTCATTATGATTATGTATGTAATGAAGTTGCTAAAGGAGTATCAAAGGCAAATGATGTAAGCGATATTCCAGTTATATTTGGCGTATTAACCACTGAAAGTATTGAACAAGCGGTTGAAAGAGCTGGAACTAAAGCGGGTAATAAAGGTGCTGAAGCAGCAGTAAGTGCTATTGAAATGGCAAATTTATTAAAACAATTTTAATTAAAAATACAAATCCTCGACAAAGCATTAGCAGTGTCGAGGATTATTTTTTTTATCTTTTTAATAATTTTGTGAAACCAGAAATAATAAATGCAGCTCCAAGGCCTAGGCTAGTGAAAAGACCAATTTTCTTCAATGTTTTAGTTGAAACAAATTCTTGATATGCAAGAGCAAGGTTTTGAGGGCGTTCAGCTAATCTACGCATGAAGTAACCGAACCAATCATTGCCATAAGGAACATAAATTGTGAAATGGTATCCTTGTCGAGAAATATCCTCAGCTAACTCACTACGGAATCCGTATAACATTTGGAATTCAAATTGATCTCTATCAATATTATGTGATTTAACAAATTGTTTAACGTGATTAATTATTTGATCGTCGTGTGTAGCGATTGATGTATAGTTTTTCGCATTTAAAAGACGTTTCTCAATGATTTTTATGTAATTTGCATCAATCTCTTCTTTAGTTTGATATGCAATTTGTTCATCTTCTTTATATGCACCTTTAACTAATCTTAAGCGCAAATTAGGATATTTTTCAATTAAGTCAATTGCATCATAAAGGTAAGCTTGTATTACTGTTCCAACGTTTCTGAATTCCCCTTTAAGTCTATCTAACACTTCAACAATTTGCTGTAAACTGTCATATTTTTCAGTGTCGATATTAATATGCATATTATCAAATTCGTTGGCTTTAAGTAGGATCTCTCTTAAATTATTATAAGCTAGCTCAGTATCAAATTCACCACCAAGAGAACTTAATTTTACAGACATATGAGCATCAACATTATAATCTTTAATAGCTTGCATAACTTCTAAAATTTCATTCTTAGCTTGAGTAGCCTCTTCAACCGTTCCTACAAACTCACCAAGATTATCAACTGTAACAGCTATGTTTTTATCGTTGAGTCTCTCAATTGTGTCAATTAATTGCTCGATAGTATTACCAGCCACAACTTTATTTGCACCCATTTTAGGACCTACTTTTTTTGCTGTTTCATTTAAATAAGTGCTATTTGATAATGCAATAAAAAAATTCTTAAAAAGTGACATATCCCATTCCTCCATATTACATAAAACTTATAATTTAATAATAGTTTAGCATGAATAGGTAATTGTAGAAAGCGTTTTCAATTATCTGAATACTATAAAAAAAGGTAGAATTACAATATCGAACTAAAATTTGTAATCACTTTGTCTCTAAGATTTACACCAGTCCTAACCAATAATCTGATATAATACATTTATTGAAATATAAGTTAGAGAGGAATTATACATATGTGGAAATGGGAAACTGAACACGATGCTAAAGGTGTCGTGGTTATAGTACATAACATTTTAGAACACACTGGCAGATATGCGTACGTCATTACAATGTTAAGACGCAATGGCTATCACGTTATAATGGGTGATTTACCTGGTCAAGGTCAAACTTCTAGAGCAAACAAGGGACAACTTGAGCATTTTGATATCTATCATGAAACACTAATAGAATGGGTTAGAATTGCTAATGAATACAAGATTCCTACTTTTGTCATGGGTGTTGGACTAGGTGGATTAATTTTATTAAATGTACTTGAAAAAACAGAATTACCTATCGAGGGTATGTTACTCCTTTCTCCATTGTTAGAATTTAAAAGAAATAATAAGACACGTAAAAATATGTTAATTTCAAATGTAGGTAAAGGTTCTAAGGACGCACGATTCAAATTAGGTATTGAAACTAAAGATTTAACGCGAAATGATGAAGTTATTGAAGAAACTAAGCAAGATGGATTAATGTTAAGAAAAGTAACCTACAAGTGGTATAACATTGTGTTGGAAACAATGAAAGATACAGTTCAACATTTCAAAGATATACAATCTATGCCAACGTTACTAATGTATGGAACTGAAGATAAATTATTGGAATTACGCTCATTCAATGAACTTAAAAATAATTTAAACTCTAATGAATTTTATTTTAAAGTATGGGAAGGCTTCTATCATGAAATTCATAATGAACCTGAACGTGATCAAGTGATGCGTTACGTGTTGACGTTTTTAAATAATAGTGTGAATACAATGGGTTTTGTAGTAAATGAAGAAGAAATAGAAGAAGTTTAAAAATCAGAGTGTATGATGAAGTAATATTTCATTACTATAACGCAAATTCGTCGTAATTGATCAAATTAAGAAATAATTTATAATATTTCTTAATTTCTAGTCATCCTTGAGGAGCTGGGACTAAGAATTCGATTAGAATTCTGTTCTGGCTTTTTTTTATAAATAATTATATGTAATGCAATTGATTAATGCACAAAGGTAATTCAATATTTATGAGTTGACATATTTTAAATTAAAGTAAAAATATAATATAATGTAAATAGTATATGTTTTTAATTTTAATTACATTTAGTTGAATTACCAATAAAAATTTAAAGTAATTTAACATATGCTTTAATGTAAGTTAATTTTTGGGAGTTATTATAAATTGTTTAATTACAACGAGAATAATTGGGTAAATATATAATGATAGTTAATTCTATAATTATTTAATCGGGATGTGTACAATTATTTAGGGAGGGAGCAGCATGAATAATCAAGCAGGCGAGAATGTTTCTATGATTTTGCAGCTTGAAGAAGTGTGTAAAGAAATCAATTCGATTTTTAAAGTAATTTATGAAACTTATGATTTGACTAAAGAAGAGGTTCTTATTTTACTAACTTTATGGGACAAAGGGTCCATGACGTTAAAAGAAATGGATAGTTACGTTAATATTAAATCGTATAAACGTACACGTACATATAACAAACTTGTTCAATCTGAATGGATATTTAAAGAGAGACCATTAGATGATGAACGAACTGTAATTATTCATTTTAATAAAGAGAAGCAAGAACTTAAAAATGAACTACTAAATTTCATTACTTCTACTATTAAGAAACGATATGAAATACTTGAAAATAGTCTAAACTCATTAATGCGTGTTTAATCAATTTGATATTTTAGTTTATATCGTTTTAAATATAATTTAAAGAGATTTTTCGACAAAACAATCCACTCCATAATTAAACTATGGAGTGGATTTTATATGTTATTTAAAATTATGTCAGAGATGATGTATGATGTTAGGTTTAGCGTTTCTCAATCGCACATATAAATGGCGCGTGATTCACTTGATTCATATATTGATATTTAAGAATATGAGCTTTCTCTTGATCAAAATGTTCTAAGAAACCTAATAAAGCATCTCGTTCAATTTGTCCTTCAGCATGCCCATGGTATATAACTAACACGATAATACCTTCAACACTTAAATAATCAAAAATGCTATTAATTGCTTTTATTGTAGTTTCAGGTCTCGTAACAATTGATTTATCACCCTTAGGTAAGTAGCCGAGGTTAAATATCGCTGCATCTATATGACCTTTAAATTTAATGTCAATGTGGTTCTTAATGTTTTCATGGCCATCACGAATTAATGTTACATTATGAAATGCTTTTACTTTTTCGAAAGTTAACTGAATTGCTGAGTCTTGTATATCGAAACCAAAAACATGACCATTTGGAACCTGTTGTGCAAGAAACAACGTGTCATTACCATTCCCACAAGTAGCATCAATGACAATACTATCTTGTTTAATATGGTCTTTTATTAAAGTTTTTGAAAAGGGGAGAATACGTTCTAATTTCATGAGTTAACCTTTACCTCAGATGAATAATGTTTACCTTGATAAGAGTTGCGTCGTGCTAATTCATCATCAATTTCATTTAAAACTTCCCATTTATTAACACTCCACATAGGACCAACCATTAAATCAATTGGACCATCTCCAGTAATTCGATGAATAATCATTTCAGGTGGTAATATTTCTAATTGATCACATACTAGATTGGTATAGTCTTCTTGAGACATAAACTCAAGCATTCCTTTTTCATATTGTTTAACCATTGGTGTCCCTTTTAATAAATGAAGTAAATGTATTTTTATGCCTTGAACATCCATTTGAGCTACTTCACGTGCAGTTTCCATCATCATTTGATAGTCTTCGCCAGGTAGTCCATTAATAATATGTGTACACACATTAATGTTGTGTTTTCTTAGTTTAGCAACACCATCATAATAAGTTTGCATATCATGAGCACGGTTAATTAAGTCTGAAGTTTCTTGATGTACAGTTTGTAAACCTAATTCTACCCATAAATAAGTACGTTCATTTAACTCGGCTAAGTATTCTACTACATCATCAGGTAAACAATCTGGTCTGGTTGCTATAGATAAACCTACAACACCTTCTTCTTTTAAGACAGGCTCATACTTTTCTTTTAATACTTCTACTGGTGCATGCGTATTCGTGAAAGCTTGGAAGTAGGCAATATATTTACCCTCACTCCATTTTTCATGCATCCTATCTTTAATTTGTTGAAATTGAACTTCAATTGGATCAGCTCTGTTACCAGCAAAGTCACCGCTACCTGCGGCTGAACAGAATGTGCATCCACCATGTGCAACTGTGCCATCTCGGTTAGGACAGTCAAATCCACCATCAAGTGCTACTTTAAAAATCTTTTGACCAAATTTATTTTTTAAATGGTAATTCCATGTATGATATCGTTTATTTTCAAAGGCATACGGGAAATAGTTACCCATAACACATTTTCCTTTCTATCTAACTTAGTTCTAAGTAAAGATTTTAACATACTTTAATGTTATAGTGTTTAATGTAGTTCAACAAAAATATAAAGAGGGGACTAAAAATATGAATATACCTAGATCAGTATGGTGGCTAGTTATCGGCATGGCGCTAAATATAACTGGCTCTAGCTTTTTATGGCCTTTAAACACAATTTATATGAAAGAAGAGCTTGGTAAGAGCCTGACAATTGCTGCGATTGTTCTAATGGTTAATTCATTCGGAATGGTAGTCGGAAATTTACTAGGAGGTTCATTGTTTGATAAATTAGGTGGTTATCGAACAATTATGATCGGTACCGTTACATGTTTAATCAGTACTACGCTTTTAAACTTCTTCCATGGATGGCCATGGTATGCTGTTTGGTTAGTATTGTTAGGCTTTGGTGGCGGAATGATAGTTCCCGCGATATATGCAATGGCTGGTGCAGTTTGGCCTAACGGGGGGAGAACGACTTTCAATGCAATATACTTAGCTCAAAATATTGGTGTAGCAACCGGTGCTGCTATGGGTGGCTTCGTTGCGGAATTAAGCTTTAATTATATTTTCTTAGCAAACTTGATTATGTACGTCTTGTTTGGAATTGTAGCGATAACTCAATTTAACCTTGAATATCATGCTAAAATAAGAACACCTGATAGTCTAGATATCCATAGTAAAGAAAATAAAAAACGTTTCATTGCACTCTTACTACTGTGTGTAATGTTTGCTATTTGTTGGATTGCTTACATTCAATGGGAAACTACAATTGCATCATTCACTCAAGAATTAAATATTTCTATGTCGCAATACAGTATATTATGGACAGTGAATGGTATTATGATTTTAGTTGCTCAACCGTTAATAAGACCAGCAATTATTTTATTAAAAGGTAATTTAAAATATCAAATGTTAGTTGGTATTTTAATTTTTATGCTTTCATTCTTTGTAACTAGTTTCGCCGAACAATTTACTGTATTTTTAATTGGAATGATTATATTAACTTTTGGTGAAATGTTTGTTTGGCCAGCAGTACCAACTATAGCTAATTATTTAGCACCAGAAGGAAAACAAGGTCAATATCAAGGTGTCGTGAACTCAGCTTCAACTGTTGGTAAAGCATTTGGTCCATTAATAGGTGGGGTATTAGTTGATACCTTTAATATGAGTGCGATGTTCATTGGCATCATGTTCTTATTAATTGTAGGAATTATTTTCCTTTCAATCTTTGATAAAGGACTGCCTAAAGGAAATCAATCGCGACAATCAAGATAGAATTTTATTTATACATGAGTTTAAACAAAATAGTAACTACCACTTGCAATTAGTGCTTGAATCTCATAATATTAAAATGTATTGGAGTAGTAACTTAAGTACTTTTCATCAGAGAGCTAGTGGTGGTGAGAACTAGTGTTAAGAATTAAGTGAACTTACCGTTATTCGATTAAATTATAAACATCTCTTACTATTATAAAGTGCACAATTTTTGTGAATTAGGGTGGTACCGCGGCTAAAAGTCGTCCCTTTAATAAATAATAGTTTGAGGTGTTTTTTTATTTATAGGAGGAAAAAGATTTGGGATATAATCACAAGGAAATTGAGAAAAAATGGCAAAATTATTGGGCAGACAACAAAACGTTTAAAACGAGTGATAATCTAGGACAAAAGAAATTTTATGCATTAGATATGTTCCCTTATCCATCTGGAGCTGGTTTACACGTAGGGCATCCAGAAGGTTACACAGCTACTGATATTGTGTCTAGATATAAACGTATGCAAGGTTATAATGTACTTCATCCAATGGGATGGGATGCTTTTGGATTACCTGCTGAACAATATGCATTAGATACTGGTAATGATCCTAGGGAATTTACAAAGCAAAATATTCAAACTTTTAAACGTCAAATACAAGAATTAGGTTTCAGTTATGATTGGGATAGAGAGGTAAATACTACTGACCCTGAATATTACAAATGGACACAATGGATTTTTATCCAACTGTATAATAAAGGTTTAGCCTATGTAGATGAAGTTGCTGTCAACTGGTGTCCAGCTTTAGGAACTGTTCTATCTAATGAAGAAGTTGTTGATGGAGTTTCTGAACGTGGAGGACATCCAGTATATAGACGACCTATGAAGCAATGGGTATTAAAAATTACTGAATATGCTGACCGATTATTAGAAGATTTAGATGAACTTGACTGGCCAGAATCTATTAAAGACATGCAACGTAATTGGATTGGACGTTCAGAAGGTGCGCGTGTTTCTTTTAAAATTGAAAATGAAGATGCTAGTATCGATGTGTTTACAACGAGACCAGATACAATTTACGGTACAACTTTCTTAGTATTAAGTCCGGAACATGATCTCGTAAATGCTATTACTTCTGAAGATAAATTAGAAGAAGTAAAAAAATATCAAGAAGACGCATCTAAAAAATCTGACCTTGAACGAACAGATTTAGCCAAAGATAAATCAGGTGTCTTCACAGGTGCTTATGCTATAAATCCATTATCAGGTGAGCAATTACCAATTTGGATTGCGGATTATGTACTTTCTAGCTATGGTACAGGCGCAGTCATGGCTGTGCCCGCGCATGATGAACGTGATCACGAGTTTGCAACTAAATTTGATTTACCTATTATCGAAGTCATTGAAGGCGGCGATGTGCATAAAGAGGCATATACTGGTGAAGGTCAACATGTTAACTCAGGAGAACTTAATGGTTTAGATAATGAAGCGGCTATTGCTAAAGCAATTGAATTACTAGAAACGAATGGTGCTGGAGAGAAAAAAGTAAATTATAAATTAAGAGATTGGCTATTCAGCAGACAACGTTATTGGGGTGAACCAATACCAGTTATTCATTGGGAAGATGGTACTATGACTACAGTTCCAGAAGATGAGTTACCACTTTTACTACCAGAAACTGATGAAATTAAACCTTCTGGTACAGGTGAATCTCCATTAGCTAATATCGATGAGTTTGTGAATGTTGTTGATGAAAAGACAGGCATGAAGGGTCGTCGTGAAACTAATACTATGCCACAATGGGCAGGAAGTTGCTGGTATTACTTAAGATATATTGATCCTCATAATAGTAATATGTTAGCTGACCCAGAAAAATTAAAACACTGGTTACCAGTAGATTTATACATTGGTGGGGTAGAACATGCTGTACTTCACTTACTTTATGCTAGATTCTGGCACAAAGTTCTTTACGATTTAGGTGTAGTACCTACTAAAGAGCCATTCCAAAAATTATTTAATCAAGGTATGATACTTGGTGAAGGAAACGAGAAAATGAGTAAGTCTAAAGGCAACGTAGTTAATCCAGATGATATTGTAGATTCACACGGTGCTGATACATTACGATTATATGAAATGTTTATGGGACCATTAGATGCAGCTATTGCTTGGAGTGAAAATGGTCTTGATGGTTCAAGACGTTTCTTAGACCGTGTTTGGAGACTATTCATTAATGAAGACGGTTCATTATCAAATAAAATAGTTGAAAATAATGATAATGGATTAGATAAAGTGTATAACCAAACTGTTAAAAAAGTTACAGAAGACTTCAACACATTAAACTTTAATACTGCAATAAGTCAATTAATGGTATTTATTAATGATTGCTATAAAGCAGAAACGATTTATCAACCATATGCTGAAGGCTTTGTAAAAATGTTGGCCCCTATTGCGCCACATATTGGTGAGGAATTATGGAACCGTTTAGGTAATGAAGACACTATTACTTATCAACCATGGCCAACTTATGATGAATCATTACTTGTAGATTCAGAGGTTGAAATTGTAGTACAAGTGAACGGTAAAGTAAGAGCAAAATTAAATATTCCTAAAGATACTTCTAAAGATGAAATGGAAACATTAGCATTACAAGATGAAAATGTTAAACTATCGATTGAGGGTAAAGACATTAAAAAAGTAATCGCAGTCCCTCAAAAACTTGTTAACATCGTTGCAAAATAATAATATAAGGAGTTTTAATAATGGAATCTATTACAGTAGATCAACTAAAAGAAAAAGTATTAGAATCTAATCCAGTGAATATTGTGGACGTTCGTACTGATGAAGAAACTGCAATGGGAGTTATTCCTGGAGCTAAAACAATTCCAATGGATCAAATTCCTGACAACTTAAATCATTTTAATAAAAGTGAAACCTATTATATTATTTGCGCCGCAGGAATGCGTAGTGCAAAAGTTGTAAAATATTTAGAAGATCAAGGTGTACATGCTATTAATGTTGAAGGTGGCATGAATGAGTGGGGTACTGAAGGTACAGTTATTGATAGCATCTAATTAACATTAAGAGGCTGACTAATATGTCAGTCTCTTTTTTTGCGATCATATTTTATAATATTTTTAAAAGAATAATTAAATATACACTAGCGTACAATAATTAATAGTGATAGAATAATTTCGTAAGTGGTCAAATAGTGTACAGACTATATTTTGACTAATTCATTAAATCAAAGACATCAAGATCAGACTACAAGGAGGATATTTAATGAATCTATTTAAAAAACAAAAATTCAGTATACGTAAATTTACAGTTGGGACGTTCTCAACAGTGATTGCTACTCTAGCATTTATCACTCACACAGGACATGCAGCTGAATTAGATGAGCATAGTCAATCAGCTCAACAAAAAATTACTGAATCAAAAAATACGGAGGATTTAAATCAACATCAATCAGATGCTATTAAAGATTCATCTAAAAGTGAATCTAAGATAAATGCTAACCCTACTATGAATAAAGAGGCTGTTAGTGAGACTATTGAAGTTCCAAATAAAACTCAAACTACAAATAGCACAGAAAATAAAAATAGCACTGAAATATCTGACAAAGATATAGATAAGTCAAAAGTTAAAGGTAATAATGTTGACACAAATCAACCAATTTTAGATAACAATGAATCTAATAAGAATAGTAAAGCGGCATCAACTCACAAACGAGTGAAACGTGAAGCTAATGATGCAACTTCAAATACTCAAACACAACAAGACCCAATGGCTATCAATGAAACAAACTCTGGTCAAATCATTAACGGTAACTTTACTGATACATCTAACGGAGCTGAAATTCCTACAGCAGCTACAGAATCTGCTATGGATGAAGCAAGTAAGATTCCTGGATGGAAAGTAGTAAATAGCCAACAAACACAAATACCACTAGTATGGGGACCAAAAGTATTACCATCATACACTTATATCACATTCGATAAGACTAATAACAAAATTGGTGCTGTATTATCTAAGTATAGCGATAATTTATCTTACGGAAGACCAGATAATAGTGTAGGACCGATATATCAAGATATCGATGTTACACCTGGTTCTGAATTACAATTCCATTATATAGGTTCATCTATAGGTAATATTTCAGGGTTTAATAGTGCACGCATGTTTATATATGATGCTAATAATCCATCAACATTATTGTATAAAGGTACGCCTAAAACAAGTAGCCAACCTTTCGGTATTTTTAAAGGTGTTTTTAATGTACCTGAAAACATTTCAAGAATCAGATTACAATTTGAGTCTTTAGTGAATGTCAGTCATGACACTTATAATGGACATCGTTTACTTAAAGGTCCTAATAACTTTGGTGGTGGTGTAGTTGCGGATGTTTCTGTTAATACTGGTGCATATTTAAAAGTGAGTGCAGCTCAAACTGAATACCAAGCTAACTCTACATCTGATAGTTCACCTGATGTAAATGCTAAATTAAATGTTTCTATTGAGAACAAAGGTCACTCTAGTTCTAACAAAACACAATATAAAGTTGTATTACCTGAAGGGGTGACTTTTGTCTCAGCTGAGAATGCAACTGGTACATTTAATGAAGATACTAGAGAGCTTACACTTAATATTAATCCAATAGCTGCTGGTACTACACGTGATATTTCTTATACTGTATCATTACCTACTACAGTTCCAATTAAAAAGGATTTTAATGCGAATCTAATTTATCAAACTGAAGGAATTAACATGAACCGTCAAAATGGTTCAAGAGACCTTGCTGTGCAAACTCCTGGTGACAACAACTACTTAAGATATGGTGGTAATAATGAATTTATTATTACTGAGAGTGATCAAAGACAAGGTAATACAATAGCTCCAACGCAATCTGTAACTGTCAATATGTATAAAGATGCCATTAATAGTAAAATAAGTGAGATTGAAACTGAGCTTGCACAAGTCAATCAAAATGATTATTCTACAGAAGCATGGAACAACCTACAAACAGCACTCACAAATGCAAAGGTTGTAAAAAATGAAACAGATGCTACACCATTAACTGATAGAAAGAACCAAGCAGAAATCAATAAATTATTACTTAACTTAGAGAAAGCAAAAGCTAAATTTGATATAGATAAAGCAGCTAAAGCTAGAGAAAGTGTTATCAATAGTAATACTGAAGCTACAACTGAAGAAAAATAAGCTGCTTTAACTAAATTACAAAATAAATTTAACGAGAATAAAGCTGAAATTGATAAATTAACTATTAGTAATGATATCGCTCCACTAAAAGAAAGCAGTATCTCTCAAATTAATTCAATTAATGTAACGGCTACTAAAAAAGCTGAAGCAAAACAAGCAATTGAAGCGGCTTTAACCCAACGTAAAGTATTCATTGACGGTCATTACGATGCGACACAAGAAGAAAAAGAGGTAGCAATGAATAAAGCTACTGAAGAAGCAAACAAAGCAAAAGCTTTAATTGATCAAGCTACATCAAATAATGATGTAGATCAAGCGCAAACTAATGGTATATATATTATTAATACTATTGATGCGGTTGTTATAAAAAAAGCAAATGGTAAAAAGGCTATAGAACAAGCAGCTGAAGCGAAAAAAGCTTTAATTAATCAAATGAGTGATGCAACTCAAGAAGAAAAAGATGCAGCTATTCAAAGAGTAACTGATGAAGTTAGAAAGGCAGACAGACTCATAGATATGTCAACAACTAATAATGGTGTTGATGAATTTCAAGCGCGTGGTATTAGTGCAATTAACAATATTCAACCAGAAATAGTTAAAAAATCAGATGCGAAACAATCGATTGATACTGCAGTCTTAAATCAAAAGGCATTAGTCAATAATAACAATGAGGCAACACAAGAAGAAAAAGATGTAGCTTTAGCCAAAATTGATGAAGCGGCTAAACAAGCAAAGGCTGCAATTGATGCTGCTACTACAAATAACGCAGTAGATGAAGCAACAACCAACAACACTACAATAATTTCTGGAATTCTTCCTGAGACGGTTAAGAAAGCAGCAGCAAGAAAAGCAATTGACGATGCTGCAACTGCTAAAAAAGAAGCTATAAATAATACGCCAGATGCGACACAAGAAGAAAAAGATGCAGCTATTGCGAAGGTTGATGCCGCTGTCTCAGCAGCTAAACAAGCAATTACACAAGCTACAACAAATGATAGTGTTGATCAAGAACAAACTAATGGTAATAATACAATTGCTAGTATCCAACCAGAAATTACTAAAAAGGCAGCAGCAAGAAAAGCAATTGATGATGAAGTTGTTGCTAAAAAAGCAGCAATTGATAATGTTGCTGATGCTACAGATGAAGAAAAACAAGCTGCAAAAGACAAGGTTGATGCTGAAGCTACAAAAGCGAAAGCAGCGATTGATCGAGCTAATACAAATAGTGATGTAGAACAAGCTAAGTCTTCTGGTGTGTCAACTATTGAAGCTATCCAACCAGAAACAATTAAGAAATCATCTGCTAAACAAGCAATAGATGATAGTGCTAATGCTAAGAAAGCAGCAATCGACAACAATAGTGACGCAACACAAGAAGAGAAAGACGCGGCAAAAGCAAAAGTAGATGCCGAAGTTACTAAGGCCAAAGCAGCGATTGATCAAGCAACAACAAATGATGGTGTAGATCAAGCGAAAGACTTAGGTAATAACGCTATTTCAATTATTCAACCTGATGTTGTTAAAAAAGCAGCAGCAAGAAAAGCAATTGATGATGCAGCAACAGCTAAGAAACAAGAAATTGATCAACATCCATCAGCTACACAAGATGAAAAAGACGCGGCAAAAGCTAAGGTAGATGCTGAAGTACAAAAAGCTAAAGCAGCAATTAATCAAGCAAATTCAAATAATGATGTAGATCAAGTACAAAATTCTGAAACTGCTACAATAGCAGGTATTCAAGTAGATGCAGTTAAAAAAGCAAATGCTAAACAAGCAATTGATGATGCAGCAACAGCTAAGAAACAAGAAATTGATCAACATCCAACAGCTACAAAAGAGGAAAAAGACGCAGCAAAAGCAAAGGTAGATGAAGAAGTTGATAAAGCCAAAAAAGCAATTGATGCATCTACAACGAATGACACGGTTGATCAAGCGAAAGACTCTGGTATAACTACGATTAATAATATCCAACCAGAATCAATAGAAAAAATTAAAGCCAAAAAAGCGATTGATGACACTGTTACAGCTAAAAAGAATGTAATCGATCAAGATAATACGACTACACAAGAAGAAAAAGAAGCAGCAAAAACAAAAGTGGATGAAGAAGCCACTAAAGCAAAACAACTTATTGAACAAGCTAGTACTAATGATGCAGTACATGAAACTAGAGATAATGAGATAACTGCCATCAACAAAATTCAACCTGAAGCAATTAAAAAAGCAGCAGCAAGAAAAGCAATTGATGATGCAGCAACAGCTAAAAAAGCTACAATTGACCAAGTTTCTAATGCTACACAAGAAGAAAAAGACGCAGCAAAAGCAAAGGTTGATGAAGAGGTAACAAAAGCTAAATCAGCAATCGATAATGCCGTTACAAATAATGATGTAGATCAAGTCAAAACGAATAAAACTACAATTATTTCATCAATTGAACCAGAGGCTATTAAAAAAGCTACGGCAAAACAAGCTATCGATGTGGCAGTAGCTGCTAAAAAACAAGAAATTGATAATAATGAAAATGCTACACAAGAAGAAAAAGAAGCAGCAAAAGCAAAAGTGGATGAAGAAGCCACTAAAGCAAAAGCAGCGATTGACCATGCATCTACAAATAGTGATGTAGAACAAGCTAAAACAACTGGGGAAACAACAATTTCTTCAATCCAACCAGAAGTCGTTAAAAAGGCAGAAGCTAAACAAGCCATCGATGATGCAGTGACAGCTAAAAAGGCAGAAATAGATCAAAATCAAGAAGCAACTAAAGAAGAAAAAGATGCAGCAAAAGCAAAAGTGGATGAAGAAGCCACTAAAGCAAAAGCAGCGATTAGCCAAGCATCTACAAATAATGATGTAGATCAAGCTAAAACATCAAGTGTAACAACTATTTCTTCAATTCAACCAGATATAGTTAAAAAGGCAGAAGCTAAAAAAGCAATTGAAGATGAACTAATAGCTAAAAAGGCAGAAATAGATCAAAATCAAGAAGCAACAAAAGAAGAAAAAGATGCGGCGAAAGCAAAAGTTGATGAAGAGGCAACAAAAGCAAAACAAGCAATTGATAATGCGACAACAAATGAATCAGTAGATCAAGCTAAAACTCAAGGTGTTACAACTATTACATCTATTCAACCTGAAACAAATAAAAAAGCAGAGGCCAAACGTGATATCGATGAAGTAGCCAAAGCTAAGAAACAGGAAATTGATAGTAATATTAATGCGACTAAAGAAGAAAAAGATGTAGCCAAATCTAAAGTCGACGAAGAGGTTACTAAAGCTAAAAATGTGATTGACCAAGCAACTACTAATGACCAAGTTGACCAAGGAAATAAAAATGGTCATACAGCCATAACTGCTATTCAACCTGAAACAGTTAAAAAACCTGAAGCTAAACAATCAATTGATGAAGTAGCAAAAGCTAAAAAAGATTTAATAGATCAAACACCTAATGCAACAAAAGAAGAAAAAGATGCAGCAAAAGCTAAGGTTGATGAAGAAGTTACTAAAGCTAAGAAAGCAATAGACCAAGCATCTACAAATAGTGATGTTGATCAAGTCAAAGATAAAGGAACAAATGGTATTAATAGTGTTGTAGTTGAAGTATTGAAAAAAGACGAAGCTAAAAAAGCAATTGATGACTTAGTGAAAGCTAAGAAATCAGCGATTGATAGCAATCATAATGCGACTAAGGAAGAAAAAGAGGCAGCAAAAGCAAAAGTCGATGACGAAGCTAAAAAAGCAAAAGACATCATAGATCAAGGAACTACTAATAGCGAAGTAGATCAAACTAAAAATAGTAGTAGTAATATCATTAAAAATATTCAACCAGAAACTATTAAGAAATCTGTTGCGAAACAAACGCTTTTAGATCAAGCGAAAGCTAAGAAAGCAGAAATAGACAATAACAACAATGCAACTAAAGAAGAAAAAGACGCAGCAAAAGCAGAGGTTGATAAAATAATTGATAAGGCTAATAAAGCAATAGACAACGCAAACACTAATGACGATGTTGATAAAGTTCATGTTACTTTCACTACTAAATTAAAAGAAGTTAAAGTGAAAATCGTTAAAAAACCAGAAGCTCAAAAGATTATCTTAGAAGTAGCTAATAAACAAAAAGATAAAATTGATCAATTAGTTGGTTTAACAGATGAACAAAGAAATAAAGCAAAATATTTAATCGATGAAATTGTAAGAAAAGCTTTAGATAAATTAAATAAAGACATCACCAATAAAGATGTTGATTCAATTTTAAATAAAGCCGTTGAAGATATTAAAAAAGTTAATCCAACTGTTTCAAAAGGTGAGCAAGTTTTACCGAGAGATAGTAACGATGGTATAGATAGAAATAATAACAATAAATTAGGCAATAATTCTAATACTAATCCAAGTAGCAACAATAAGTCTAATAAATTACCAAGCACTGGTGAAGAAAGTCAACGTCAATCACCTTTAGCAGGTTTTGCATTAATCAGTGGTTTATTCTTATTCTTAAAAAATAGAAAAAGAAACAAAGAAAATAATTAATTAATGAATTTATTTGGTAATCAGATCTCACATAAAAGTGAGGTCTGATTTTTTAGTAATCATTTGCAGACAACATGTAATTATTTAAAATATAATTTTGAAAAGCTTTATACAAATTTAAAATCTTATCTAATGGAAAATTTATTCTGGTTATTTCAGATAAAAAATGATATTATAAAAAAGTATGATAACAATTGCATAAAATCATATAATACAATTTAATATCAACACACATTACTATTCATTATTACTATTACAACAAGACAAGAACATCAAGGAGGACAATAATGAATCTTTTTAAAAAACAGAAATTTAGTATTCGTAAATTTAGTGTAGGAATATTTTCCACTGTCATAGCTACACTGACTTTCTTATCACATCCTGGTCATGCAGCAACTCAAGAGGAAGAAAGTAATTCTTCGCAAACTACCTCGCAAAATGTTAATTCTCAAAATAATGATAATTCAATATATAATAATGATAATTACATAGAAAATGAAAAAAATAGTAATGAGTCTATTAAAGAATTAACAACCGCACCTAAAAATTATAATAGCGAAATTAATTCTAAAATAGATAATGTTAATGGAAATTTTAAAAAAGATGATGAAGAAGCAGTAAGCACTTCTATAGTGAAGGATAAAGTAGCTGGTTCTAATAAATCAGATTTATCTTCTCAAAATAATACGAAAGAAGAAAGTAATTATAATACGTTAAATCAAACTCAATCAATTCATAAAAGATCAAAGCGATCTACTGTTAATGATAACCAAGACCAAATGAGTATAAACGAAACTAATTCTGGTCAAGTCATTAATGGTACTTTTACAGATACGTCTAATGGTGCAGCTATTCCTACTAATCAAACAGTGTCTGAATTGAACCAAGCAAATAAGATTACAGGATGGCATGTCAAAGATAATGATCAAACTGAAATTCCACTTATGTGGGGGCCAAAAGCATTGCCACCATATAATCCTTATGTTTTTGATAAAACGAACAATAAAATTGCAGCAGTACTTTCAAAATACCCAAATAATTTAGGTGGGGTAGCAGGAGATAAAACTGTTGGACCAATTTACCAAGATGTAGATGTAACACCAGGGTCAGAAGTTCAATTATATTTCATTGGTACTTCAATGGGTAACACACATGGTATAAATGGCGTTAAAGTTTCAATATATGATTCAAATAATCCCACAGATTTACTTTATTCAGGTAGACCAAACACAGCGGGCAAATCATTTGGTGTGTTCACAGGTGTTTTTAATGTACCTAATAATGTATCAAGATTAAGATTTATGTTCGAAACATTTGAAAAGAGAAGTTATGAAAGTGCCAATGGCGGTAGAATTTTAAAAGGGAAAAATAATTTTGGAGGAAGTGGATTAGCTGATGTAAAAGTCAATAGCGGTGCGTATTTAAAAGCTACTACTACACAAACAGAATATTCTGTTACATCCCCATCAACTTCTAGTTCAACAATAAGTGCTACATTGGAGGTTTCGCTAGAGAATAAAGGTCATTCACGCTCGAATAAAACGCAATACAAAGTCGTCTTGCCTGAAGGAGTACAATTTATTTCAGCTCAAAATGCTAGAGCAAATTATAATTCAAAGAACAGATTATTAACATTAAATGTTGATAGAATTGAGCCAGGAACAATAAAAAATATTACTTATACTGTTTCTTTACCAACTTCAGAACCTATCAAAAAAGATTTTGATGCCACTCTAGTTTATGTTACAGATGGCATAAATATGAATAGAAGAAATGGAAGTCGTGATTTTGGTTCGAATGCTGATGATAATTATTTCAGATATGGTGGTAATAACGAATATATCAAAACAGAATCTGATCAAAAAAGAGGTAATGTTACTGTCGCAACACAATCGGTTACGGTAGAAATGTATAAAACTGAATTGAGAGAAAAATATAATCAAATTAGTGCTCAAATAGAACATTTAAACCCTAGCGATTATTCTCAAGAAGCTTGGTCATCTATGCAAAATGTGCTTAATGCTTCAAGACAAATTTTAAATGAAAATGGTAATACACCTATTAACGAAAGAAAAAATCAAGCAACTATCAACGATTTGACTTTAAGATTAGATAAAGAGAGAGCAAAATTAGATATTGATCAAGCTGCAGAATCACGTAGATTGACAATAAATAATAATAACGATGCTACTAAAGAAGAAAAAGATACAGCTTTAACGCTTTTAAAAGCTACACTTGATGAAAAAATTAGAGATATTGAAAGTTTAACTAATATAAATGAAATTCCTGATAGAAAAAATCAAGCTATAGCTAGTATCGATCCCATGGATGTTATTCCAACAATTAAGCAACAAGCGATTCAGGCTCTAAATGATAAAGCAGATGAAAAACTGATTGAAATTGAAAATAATGCGAATGCAACTTATGAAGAAAGAGAAGAAGCTAAAACAAGAGTTAATGAAGCTTTAATCAATGCTAAAAATGAAGTGAAAAATGCTTCAACAAATCAATTAGTTGAAACAGCTCAAACTTCAAATATTAATCAAATAAGCCAAATTACACCAGATACGACTGTTAGGGATAGAATGAAGCAAGCATTAGATAGAGCTATTGCTGCTAAAAAGTTAGATATTGACAATAAACAAAATGCAACTAGAGAAGAAAAAAATGAAGCAAAAGCTAAAATAGATGAAATTGCAAATCAAGCACGATTAAATATTGAACGAGGCGTTCACAACGATGATGTTAAGATTGCTAAAGAAAATGCAATAAACAAAGTACACGATGTTCAGGTTAATGCAATTAGAAAGAATCAAGCGAAACAAACTATAACAGATCAAGCTAACGCTAAAAAAGACGAAATCAATCAAACGCCAAATGCGACAGATGAAGAGAAAGCGGTAGCAAAAGCGAAGGTGGATTTAGCAGAAATAGTTGCCCAAAATGCGATAGATCAAGCGACTGATAATGTTAGTGTAGATACAGCGAAATCAAACGGATTAAATACAATTAACAATATCCAACCAAAGGTTGTTAAAAAGGATGAAGCAAAAGCAGTAATTGATAATGCAGCAAGAACCAAAAAAGCAGAAATAGATCAAACGCCAAATGCGACAGATGAGGAGAAAGAGGCAGCAAAAGCAAAAGTCGATGAGGCAATAACAGCAGCTAAGAGCGCGATAGACCAAGCAAGAAATAATACTGCCGTAGATACTGCGATATCTAGTGGAACAGAGGTAATCTTCAACGTACAACCAGCGGTTGTTAAGAAAAGTGAAGCGAAAACAGTAATTGATAATGCAGCGCAAGCTAAGAAAGCGGAAATCGATCAAATGGCAAATGCGACAGATGAAGAAAAAGCTGTGGCAAAAGCGAAAATCGATGAAGCAGTAAATAGTGCAAGAGCCAAAATAGATCAAGCGAGAAATAACAATGGCGTTGATACAGCAAAAACAAACGGCTTAGATTCAATTAACAATATCCAACCAAAGGTTGTTAAGAAGGATGAAGCAAAAGCAGTAATTGATAATGCAGCAAGAACCAAAAAAGCAGAAATAGATCAAACGCCAAATGCGACAGATGAGGAGAAAGCGGCAGCAAAAGCTAAGGTCGATGATGCAGTAACAGAAGCGAAGAAAGCAATAGACCAAGCAACAAACAATGCTGGTGTAGAGACTGCGAAAACAAACGGTGTAGAAGCAATCAATCAAGTGCAACCAACGGTTGTTAAGAAAGACGAAGCGAAAGCAGCGATAGACAAGTCCACTGAAGCTAAGAAAGCGGAAATTGATCAAACACTTAACGCGACGGATGAAGAAAAAGCAGAAGCGAAAGCGAAAGTAGATGAAGCAGCAAATAATGCGAAAGCGTCAATAGACCAAGCAACAAATGACAATGGTGTAGATAACGCAAAAACAAATGGCGTAGAAGTAATTAATCAAGTGCAACCAACGGTTGTTAAGAAAGATGAAGCGAAGGCGACAATTGACAAAGTTGCAGAAACTAAAAAAGCAGAGATTGATCAAACACCAAACGCGACAGATGAAGAAAAAGAAGCAGCAAAATCAAAAGTTGATGAAGCAGTAACAAAAGCGAAAAAAGCGATAGACCAAGCAACAAATAATGCCGGTGTAGATAACGCGAAAGCAAATGAAGTAGAAGCAATCAATCACGTCCAACCGACGGTTGTTAAGAAAGACGAAGCAAAAGCAGCAATCGACAAAGCCGCTGAAGCTAAGAGAGTTGAAATCGATCAAACACCAAATGCGACAGAAGAAGAAAAAGCAGTGGCAAAATCTAAGGTCGATGAAGCAGCAAATAATGCGAAAGCGTCAATAGGTCAAGCAACAAATAATGCCGGCGTAGATACAGTAAAATCAAATGGTTTAGATGCAATCAATCAAGTGCAACCAACGGTTGTTAAGAAAGACGAAGCAAAAACAGAGATTGATAATGCAGCTAGAACTAAAAAAGCAAAAATCGATCAAACGCCAAATGCGACAGAAGAAGAAAAAGTAGCGGCAAAAGCTAAGGTCGATGATGCAGTAACAGAAGCGAAGAAAGCAATAGACCAAGCAACAAACAATGCTGGTGTAGGGACTGCGAAAACAAACGGTGTAGAAGCAATCAATCAAGTGCAACCAATGGTTGTTAAGAAAGATGAAGCGAAGGCGACAATTGACAAAGTTGCAGAAACTAAAAAAGCAGAGATTGATCAAACACCAAACGCGACAGATGAAGAAAAAGAAGCAGCAAAAGCTAAGGTCGATGATGCAGTAACAGAAGCGAAGAAAGCAATAGACCAAGCAACAAATAACACCGGTGTAGATAACGCAAAATCAAATGGTACAGATGCGATAAATCACGTCCAACCAACGGTAGTTAAAAAAGATGAAGCAAAAACAGAGATTGATAATGCAGCTAGAACTAAAAAAGCAAAAATCGATCAAACGCCAAATGCGACAGAAGAAGAAAAAGTAGCAGCGAAAGCGAAAGTTGATGAAGCAGTAACAGAAGCGAAGAAAGCAATAGACCAAGCAACAAATAACAGTGGCGTAGAAACTGCAAAATCAAATGGTACAGATACGATAAATCACGTCCAACCAACAGTTGTTAAGAAAGACGAAGCGAAAGCGGCGATTGACAAAGTAGCCGAAGCGAAGAAAGCAGAAATAGATCAAACGTTCAATGCTACGGATGAAGAGAAAGCAGAGGCAAAATCAAAAGTCGATGAAGCATTAACAGCAGCCAAGAACGCAATAGATCAAGCTACAAATAACGCTAGCGTAGATACAGCAAAAACAAATGGAGTAGAAGCAATCAATAACGTCCAACCGACGGTTGTTAAGAAAGACGAAGCAAAAGCAATAATCGACAAAGCCGCTGAAGCTAAGAAAGCAGAAATTGATCAAACGCTTAATGCAACGGATGAAGAGAAAGCAGAGGCAAAATCAAAAGTCGATGAAACAGCAAACAATGCGAAAGCGTCAATAGACCAATCAACAGACAATGCTGGTGTAGAGACTGCTAAAACAAACGGCATAGAAGCAATCAACAATATCCAACCAACGGTTGTTAAGAAGGACGAAGCAAAAAAAGCGATTGACAAAGCGGCCGAATCTAAGAAAGCAGAAATTAATCAAACACTTAATGCGACGGATGAAGAAAAAGCAGAGGCAAAAGTGAAAGTCGATGAAGCAGCAAATAATGCGAAAGCGTCAATAGACCAAGCAACAAATGACAATGGTGTAGATAACGCGAAAACAAACGGTGTAGAAGCAATCAATCAAGTGCAACCAACGGTTCTTAAGAAAGATGAGTCAAAAGCGACGATTGACAAAGCAGCCGAAGCGAAGAAAGCGGAAATTGATCAAACGCCTAACGCGACGGATGAGGAGAAAGCAGAGGCAAAAGCGAAAGTCGATGGTGCAGTAACAGAAGCGAAGAAAGCAATAGACCAAGCAACAAACAATACTGGTGTAGAGACTGCCAAAACAAACGGCATAGAAGCAATCAATCACGTCCAACCGACGGTTGTTAAGAAGGACGATGCAAAAGTAGCAATCGACAAAGCCGCTGAAGCTAAGAGAGTTGAAATTGATCAAACACTTAACGCGACGGATGAAGAAAAAGCAGAAGCAAAAGCGAAAGTCGATGAAGCAGCAAATAACGCGAAAGCGTCAATAGACCAATCAACAGACAATGCTGGTGTAGAAACTGCGAAAACAAACGGTGTAGAAGCAATTAATCAAGTGCAACCAACGGTTGTTAAGAAAGACGAAGCAAAAAAAGCGATTGATAATGCAGCGCAAGCTAAAAAAACTGAAATCGATCAAACACCTAATGCGACAGAAGAAGAAAAATCAGTAGCCAAAGCCAAAATTGATGAAGCAGTTAAAATTGCGAAAGAAAATATTGATAAATCTTTAAACAATAACGAAGTCGACGAGTCTTTAAATAAAGGTGAATTGCAAATTAAAAATGTTCATACTATAGTTATTGCGAAAGAAAAAGCGCTCAAACATCTTATAGATATTGCAACAAAACAAAAAGCAAAAATTGATTCAAATCAATTTGCAACTGATGAAGAAAAATCGCGTGCGAAACATAAGATTGATCAAATTATAAATAAAGCTTACGCAGCAATCAAAAAAGCAAAAAGTAATAGTGAAGTTAATAATATTGATGATAAATATAGTAAGTTAATTTCATAAACAAATACTATAGCTAAAGCTAAACTAAATGCTAAAAAAATAATTTTAAATAAGGCAAGTGAAGCAAAAAGAAATATAGAAAATTCTCAAAATATTTCTAATGAAGAAAAGAATAAGTTAAAAGCACTTATAGATGATATTGTTAAAAGTTCATTACAACAAGTTGCTAAAGTTAAACATGATATTCTATTAAAGCAAATTGTTGAAGAAACAAAGGTTAAACTTAATAATATTAAATTTAATATTGTGCAAAGTACTGAAAAAGAGAATGAAATACAAAAAGAAGAATCTAAAAATAAAAAAGAAAAAGTAAATTCTAAATTAGAAGTAACTAAGTTTAATGGAAGCACACAACTGCCTAATACAGGTGTGAATATGACATATAACGTCGTACCATTAACTCAACTATCCTTAATAAGTGGATTATTCTTGCTATTAATATCAAAACGAAGAAAAAATGCTAAATAAGATTGAATTGCACTATTTTTGACAATCAAATTAAAGTTTAATAAAACTTCCTTCAAACATTTTGAATACCAATATGTTTGAAGGAAGTTCTTTTATTCTATTTGAAATATGGCTGCTTCATTTCCCGCTACATGGCCGGTAACTAACGCACTTGTGATATTATATCCTCCAGTATAACCGTGAATATCTAAGACTTCACCACATAAAAATAGTCCTGGTTGAATTTTAGACATCATCGTTTTTGGCCAAATTTCTTTTAAACTTACACCACCACCAGTTACAAACGCTTTATCAATTGGTAGTGTCCCATTAACTTCAAAAGTAAACGCTTTAAAGCATTCAACTAATTGTTTAAGTTGCTGATTTGATAAATGATGAAAAGTAGTATTTTCATCAATTTGAGCTTGTTTTAGCATAAATAGAAGATACCTTTCTTCTATTAACCCTCTCAAACTATTTTTTATATATTTGTCAGGTTCCTCACTTAAGATGGATGTTATCTTCTCTTCTAATAGGTGATTTTTAAATTCTGGAAACACATCTAATTGCATTTTAATCTCTTTTTTCTTTTGGCTTTTTTGTTCTTTATAAACAAATTGACTACATCTTAGCGCTCCAGGACCACTTATACCAAAGTGAGTGAATATCATATCCATTTTATGACTTATTCTTTTTTTACCATTTTTCTTAAGTACAGATAATTCTACGTCTTTTAGGCTTAAACCTTTAAGTTCTTTAGATTTAATAAAGGCCTCTGCTGAAGTTATAGGGACTTCAGTAGGGAAGAGTTCAGTGATACTATGTCCTAATTTTTGAGCAAACTTATACCCATCACCCGTTGAACCTGTTTGAGGCACACTAGTTCCACCAGTTGCAATTATGACACTTTTACTTGAAAAAATACCTTTATCAGTTATAACGTTAAAAGTCCCGTTATCTTCTACATTAATATCATTGACGATAGTTTCCTCTTTTATGTCAACTTTATTTTGTTTAATGGTATTTACAAGTGTATCAACTACATCTTGAGATTTATTTGAGACAGGGAACATACGTCCATGGTCTTCTTCTTTTAATTTGACGCCTCTAGATTCAAAGAAGTCGATTATCGATTCATTATCAAACACTGAAAAGGGGCTATATAAAAATTTTCCATTACCAGGGATATTTTTTATTATTTCTGCGTAAGGTAAACGATTTGTAACATTACATCTACCACCACCTGAAATTTTAAGTTTTCTACCTAGACCTTTTTTCTTCTCTAATAAAAGTACATTTTGACTTAGTTCTGATGCAGCAACGGCTGCCATAAGCCCACTAGGTCCACCACCTATAATAATCGCTTGATACATAGAGTAACCTCCATTTGTTAATCATAGTTCTCTTATTATAAATTAAAATACGTTTGAATTCTCAATAAATTTAGTTATAATTTAAGATTGGTTCATCATTAATCAATTATATATCTTGATTTATTATGCGTTTAAACTTAAATTTAGTAAAACTATTAAAGTAATTAGTAAACAATTAGTATTTTGTGATATATTTTATAGTAATGCAAGCCCTTAAAAATTACAGGTTTTAAATTAAATAATTTGATTATTAAAAAGGCAGGAAGATTAAATATGAGTGAAAATAAGGAAATGGTAAGAGGTACCTTTCTCATTACATTAAGTATTCTTATTACTAAAATTTTAGGTGTACTTTTTGTAATTCCTTTTTATGCCATTATGGGTGCAAATGCGGAAGAAAAGTTAGCACCATTCAACTATGCTTATGTTCCATATAATATTGCAATTGCTGTAGCAACCGCAGGCATACCGTTAGCTGCTTCAAAATTTGTAGCTAAATATAATGCCTTAGGTGCGTATAAAGTCGGACAAAAATTGTATAAATCGAGTTTTATAGTGATGTCCATTTCTGGAATAATTGGATTTTTAATATTATTCTTCTTAGCACCAGACATCGCTGCTTTAACGTTAGGACGTAAAGAAGGTAAAGGCGGTTGGACAATCGATGATATCACATGGATTATCCGAGTTATTAGTATGGTAGTTATGTTTATACCATTACTTGCTACTTGGCGTGGAGTATTTCAAGGTTATGAATCTATGGGTCCTACAGCAGTTTCAGAAGTAACAGAACAAATTGCTAGAATAGTTTTTATTCTTATAGGTAGTTTTTTAGTATTAAATGTTTTTCATGGTTCTTATCTACAAGCAAATGGTATAGCAACATTTGCAGCTGCTATAGGTGCAATTGCTGGTTTGTTAACGCTTTGGTATTACTGGCGTAAACGTAAACCACATATTCAAAAAATGGTAGCTTCTGATCATACCGGTTTGGACGTGCCATACACAAAAATGTATAAAGAAATTATTTCATATAGTATTCCATTTGTTATTGTAAGTTTGAACTTTCCTCTATTTAATTTAGTGGATCAATTCACACATAATAACGCGCTAGATGCAGCAGGGTTTCATGCGAATAAGGACTATTTCTTTACAATTTTAAACTTTACAACAAATAAAATTGTTATGATTCCAACATCTTTAGCTGCTGGATTTGCTGTTAGTTTAATACCATTTATTACCAAAACTTTTGCAGAGGGTCGCTTAAATGAAATGCATCGCCAAATTAAAACTTCAATTGGTGTATTGATGTATATAACAGTTCCGGCAAGTCTAGGTATAATGGCATTGTCTTCACCGTTGTATACTGTATTTTATCAATATAATCCAGATGGTAATAAAATATTATTTTATTATGCGCCTGTTGCAATATTAATTTCTTTATTGAGTGTTACTGCCTCAATGTTACAAGGAATAAACAAACAAAAATTAACAGTATTTGTAATTTTAGGCTCAGTATTTGTTAAATTAATCTTAAATATCCCTTTAATTATGATATTTCATACATCTGGAGCTGTTTTAAGTACTGCAATCGCATTAACGGTTGCCAATGTTGCAAACTTAATGATTTTAAAAGTTTATGCCAAGTTCCACTTTACAGATACATTGGTTCAAGTTGCTAAAATTTTTATTTATAGTTTAATCATGATGATAAGTGTTGAAGTAGTCTACTTCTTACTAAGCTTATTTATTTCTGTAGATCGAAAATCTGGTGCATTTATAATACTAATTATAGGTGTTATAGTTGGTGGGCTGATTTATGGAACAATTACAATCAAGAACAGATTAGCTGATGAGTTTTTAGGGGATTTACCTGGTAAGATTCGTCGAAAAGTTGGATTCCTAAGATGAGATTAGATAAATTTTTAGCAAATATGGGTGTTGGAACGCGTACTGAAGTTAAACAACTTTTAAAAAAAGGAAAGGTCACAGTTAACACCTCAGTCGAGAAGTCACCTAAATCTCATATTAACCCCACAGAAGATATAGTTTGTGTAAATGAAAAGCAAGTTGAGTATGTTAACAATGTTTATATTATGCTTAATAAGCCAAAAGGTTATATTTCAGCTACACACGATGAATCAAATCGTACTGTAATTGATTTAATTCCGGAATACCAACATCTAAATATCTTTCCTGTTGGAAGGCTAGATAAGGATACTGAAGGTTTACTACTTATTACTAATGATGGTCAATTTAGTCATGATTTAATGAGTCCCTCTAAACATGTTTCTAAGACATATGAAGTGACATCGCAAAATCCCGTTACTAAAGCTGACATTGACGCATTTAAGAAAGGCATCATCCTTTCTGACGGTCCAGTCAAACCAGCACAATTAACTAGAATAAATGAAACTACATCACAGGTCACAATTTATGAAGGTAAATATCATCAAGTTAAAAGGATGTTTCACGCCATTGAAAATGAGGTATTAGAATTAAAACGTCTTAAAATCGCTAATTTGGCGTTAGATGAAAATCTCAAATCTGGAGAGTATAAGTTACTTTCAGATAAAGAATTAAAACTTTTACAGCATTAACAAAGGAGAAGGTGTTTAATATGGCTAAAACTACAGGTTTATTTAGAATAATTGCTGGTGTTGGCGCTGCAGCTGCAGCAGTAGTATTATCTCGAAAAGAAAGCAGAGATAAATTAAAAGAACAATATAATAAATATAAAGAAGATCCAGAGGGTTACAAAGAAAATACAAGAGGCTTAGCAAGTCAATTAAGTTCTAAAGCTAATGAAACAATTCAAGAAGTTAGAAATAATCCTCAAGACTATGCTAATCGTTTAAAAAATGATCCAAAATCATTTTTAGAAGAAGAAAAATCAAAATTTACTAATTTAGATGCTAATAAAGAAGATTCATTAGAAGAAGGTAAATTTGATGATGAAGGTGGCGCAACTGTTAATAACAATTTAAGAGTTGTCACTGAAGAAGACTTAAAGAAAAATAATAATGCATTAGAAGATAAAGACTAATCTTGATTTTAGCTAAGATGTTTTTGAACCTGAACATTGATAAATGTATCAGGTTCTTTTTTATTTAATAAGAAGATACGTTTGAAAATAAGTAACTATAATTATTACTAAACATGCCAACGTACAATCTTGTTAAATATAACTCCATAAAAGGGTGTCAAATGTATAAACTCAATATAGTTAATAATATTTTATATAAAATCTATAAATATTCTGACATCTTACTGTAATTTATCGCCATAGTTATGTAAAATAATATGTATATCTATTGAAAAGGAAGTTGATCTCGAATGTGGAAAGAAAAAGTTCAAGAATATGAAGGTCAAATTATCGATGATTTGAAAGGTCTGCTTTCAATTGAGAGTGTCAGAGATGATTCAAAAGCATCTGATGAAACTCCAGTTGGTCCTGGACCACGACAAGCACTCGATTATATGTACGAAATTGCACAAAGAGATGGTTTTTCTACCCATGATGTAGATCACATTGCAGGCAGAATTGAAGCGGGCAAGGGTGACGATGTATTAGGCGTTTTATGCCACGTTGATGTTGTACCCGCCGGGGATGGTTGGGATTCAGACCCATTTAACCCAGTTGTAACTGATGATGCAATTATTGCTAGAGGTACGTTAGATGATAAAGGCCCTACAATAGCTGCTTATTATGCAGTTAAAATTTTAAATGATATGAAAGTTGATTGGAAGAAACGCATTCATATCATTATAGGTACGGATGAAGAATCCGATTGGAAATGTACTGAAAGATATTTCCAAACTGAAGAAATGCCTACATTAGGATTTGCACCGGATGCAGAATTTCCAGCTATTCATGGTGAAAAAGGTATAACAACTTTCGATTTAGTCCAAAATAGCACTTCTGAAGATCAAGATGAACCAGATTATGAATTAATATCGTTTGAATCTGGACAACGTTATAATATGGTGCCAGATCATGCACAAGCTAGAGTATTTGTAAAAGAAAATATGACAGACGTTGTACAACATTTTGAACACTACTTAGACCAACATAAATTACAGGGTGAGAGTGTTGTTGATAGTGGTGAGTTAGTTTTAACGCTAGAAGGTAAAGCTGTTCATGGTATGGACCCTTCATTAGGAGTTAATGCCGGTTTATATTTATTAGATTTCTTATCAACTTTAAATTTAAATCAAACGGCAAGAGAGTTTGTAGACTTTAGTACTCGTTATCTTCATGAATCACACTTTGGTGAGAAAATGGGTATGAAATTCCATACAGACGTCATGGGTGATGTAACAACAAATGTTGGTATAATTTCTTACGATAACAAACAAGGTGGACGTTTTGGCATAAACTTACGCTATCCTCAAAAATTTGAGTTTGAAGAAGCAATACAACGATTTACAAAAGAAATTAAAGCATATGGATTTGACCTTGAATTAGGAAAAGTTCAACAACCTCATTTTGTAGACAAAAATGATCCATTTGTACAAAAATTAGTTAAGGCTTATAGAAATCAAACTGGTGATATGTCTGAACCATATACAATAGGTGGGGGAACATATGCTAGAAATCTTGATAAAGGTGTAGCGTTTGGGGCTATGTTTGAAGATTCAGAGGATTTAATGCATCAAAAGAATGAGTATATTACTAAAAAACAATTGTTCAACGCGACAAGTATCTATTTAGAAGCAATTTATTCACTATGTGTGGAGGGATAATCTATGACAAAAGTTTTTATTAACGGCGAATTTATCGACCAAAATGAAGCTAAAGTATCTTATGAAGACCGTGGTTATGTATTTGGTGATGGGATTTATGAATACATTAGAGCATATGATGGGAAATTATTTACAGTAACAGAACATTTTGAACGATTTATTAGAAGTGCAAGCGAAATTCAATTAGATTTAGGCTATACTGTCGAAGAATTAATAGATGTAGTTAGAGAATTATTAAAGGTAAATAATATTCAAAATGGTGGTATCTATATTCAAGCTACGCGTGGTGTAGCACCAAGAAATCACTCGTTCCCAACTCCAGAAGTAAAGCCGGTTATTATGGCATTTGCTAAAAGTTATGACCGTCCATATGATGATTTAGAAAATGGTATTAATGCAGCTACTGTTGAAGATATTAGATGGTTACGTTGTGATATTAAAAGTTTAAACCTTCTAGGAAATGTACTTGCAAAGGAATATGCGGTTAAATACAATGCTGGTGAAGCAATTCAACATAGAGGAGAAATTGTTACAGAAGGCGCTTCTAGTAACGTATATGCGATTAAAGATGGTGCTATTTATACGCATCCCGTTAATAATTACATTTTAAATGGTATTACTCGTAAGGTTATTAAATGGATTTCTGAAGATGAAGATATTCCTTTTAAAGAAGAAACATTCACTGTTGAATTCTTAAAAAATGCCGATGAAGTCATTGTTTCTAGTACATCTGCTGAAGTGACACCAGTTGTTAAGATTGATGGTGAACAAGTTGGTGACGGTAAGGTAGGTCCTGTGACTCGTCAATTACAAGAAGGCTTTAATAAATATATTGAATCTAGAAGTAGTTAATTCATTAAAATAATTAAATTGAAGAGCGTACTAATTCTTAAAAGATAGAATTTTAGTACGTTCTTTTTTATTTTTCAGTGTAAATAAATTAAATGAATTAAATTAAAAATACTCAGTTTAAAGATATGAAAATGTGTTATAATGAAACCTAAAGATTGAATCGAATTTTAGCAAGTATCGACTAGTAAAATGTATCTTTTTGTTTCTCATTTTCAGTTGAAAAAGAAGGCTAAAAATTATAAAATCAACATTGAGTGATAAAAGAGACGTATTTATTTAAATAAGTGTTAGGGGACAATAACATATTATTTAAAATTATGACTTATATGTAAAAACATAACTATTTTGAAATATATAATCTATTTTCCAACAAATGATTATAATAAATTAGAATATATGGCTCTTGAAAACTATATTTCTCGAGCCATTTTCTAATTGAAAGTGAGGTGAACGAGTTGGAGCAGTTTTATCAATTAGGGTGGACACTTGATTCTGCAGGTGGCGCTTCAGGTGAAGCATACATGGCTGAACAAGATGGACAAAAGCTATTTTTAAAGCGTAATTCTAATCCATTTATAGCAGCGCTTTCAGCTGAGGGGATTGTACCTAAATTAGTTTGGACTAAACGTATTGAAACAGGTGAAGTAGTTACAGCACAACATTGGAAAAATGGCCGAGAATTAGAACCTGATGAAATGTATCAATCACGAGTTGCTGCATTATTAAAAAAGATTCATGGTTCAAAACCTTTACTCAATATGCTTAAACGAATGGAAATGGAACCAATCACACCTAATATTATGTTAAAAAAGATTAATGCTTCATTATCAAGAGAAGTATTAACACATCATATTATTCGTAAATCATTAACATATTTAGAAGAACACATACCTAACCTAGATTCTCGCTTTTTTACTGTTGTACACGGTGATGTGAATCATAATAATTGGTTATTATCTGATAGGGATGAGTTGTTCTTAGTAGATTGGGAAGGTGCAATGATTGCTGATCCTGCAATTGATATTGGAATGCTGCTTTATAACTACGTTCCCGAAAAAAACTGGTCAGACTGGTTTAAAACTTACGGTGTAGAAGAGAGTATTGAATTAAATAAGCGTATGAAATGGTATACGGTAATTCAATCAATTGGAATGGTTCAGTGGTATGAAGAACAGAAAAGATTTAAAGATATGAATAATTGGTTGAAATTCTTAAATGAGGTTATGAATAGTAATTTATTTATCTAAGGGAGAATTCGTGTATGAGAGTTCGCTATAAACCATGGGCGGAAGATTATTTAAAAGAACATCCTAATTTAGTTGATATGGATGGGTCGCATGCTGGAAAAATGTCAGAGTGGTTTGATAAAGAGCAACCGATTTATATAGAAATTGGATCTGGTATGGGGCAATTTATAACAACACTAGCTTCTAAATTCCCAGAAATAAATTTTGTTTCTATGGAACGTGAGAAAAGTGTAATGTATAAAGTGTTGGATAAAGTGAAGGAACTAAACCTGACAAATTTAAAGATGATATGTAATGATGCTATAGAATTAAATGAGTATTTTAATGATGGTGAAGTCTCTCGAATCTATTTAAATTTCTCAGATCCTTGGCCAAAGAAAAGGCATGCTAAACGTCGATTGACATATCATACTTTTTTAGCTTTATATCAACAAATTTTAAAAGAAGATGGAGAAATTCATTTTAAAACGGATAATAGAGGTTTATTCGCTTTCAGTTTAGAAAGTATGTCGCAATATGGGATGTACTTTACGAAGTTAAATCTAAATCTACATGACGAAGATGATGAAGATAATATTTTGACAGAGTATGAAAAGAAATTTTCTGAAAAAGGTTCTAGAATTTATCGTATGGAAGCGAAATTTCATAAATCTATTAAACATTAGTTAATAAAATTTCAATAATAAGTACTATTGAAATAATATGTTACAAATATTAAATTAGTGATAGAAAAGTGAAGTTAACACCAATAAAATTTACTCAGTTCTAATCACCCTACAGGAGTGGTACAATGATTCATTATGAATGATGTACCACTCCTGTTTATTTATTTTTAAAGTGGATATTGTATTGTAAGTTAGATTGATATCTGAACACTTGATAGATAAAAAGACAAATGGAAGGTGTTTAATATGAAATTAGGCGCATTTAACATCAATTATTTAAATGGTGGTATGACGCAAATGGATGGTGGGGCCATATTTGGAGTAGTTCCTAAACCATTATGGACTAAACGATATGCTGTTAATGAGAAAAACCAAGTTCCAAATTTAACTTACCCAATTTTAATTCAAACAGGGGATAAAAATATTTTGATTGATGCTGGAATTGGTAATCATAAATTAACTGATAAACAACTCAAAAATTATGGTGTCACGTATGAAAGTCAAATACATGATGAACTAGAAAAATTAAATTTAAATGTTGAAGATATAGATATGGTACTTATGTCCCACATGCATTTTGATCATGCCACAGGTCTAACAGATGTTGACGGCAACTCAATTTTTTCGAAAGCTACTCATTTTGTGCAACAAGACGAGTGGCATGAATTTACAAGCCCTAACATCCGTAGTAAGGCAACTTATTGGGAAATCAATAGAGGTACTTATGAAAATAAATTAATACTTTTTGATAAAGAGGTTGAAGTTTATCCAGGCATTCATATGAAGCATGTGGGTGGTCATAGTTATGGACAATCAATTATTACGATTGAAAGTGAAGGAGAGAGAGCTGTCCATATGTCTGATATTATGCCTACGAATGCACATATTAATCCATTATGGGTTATGGCATATGACGATTATCCAATGCAATCCATTCGAGAAAAAGAAAGATTAATTCCATATTACATTCATCAAGATTATTGGTTCTTGTATTATCATGATAATGTATTCTTCGCGGCTCAGTATGAACTTGATGGCAAAACAATCAAGCAGTCAATTAAGCGTTTATGATTGACTAGTGAAATGTTGGATTTAGGCTTGCTTTAATAATAGAAATTACATGTAAAGTAAAAAATGGTAAGAGGAGTGGGCATATTTTAATTCCAACTCCTCTTACCATTTACTTTATTATAATTCTAAAATATTAATGATTTCTCCTGATTTTGCATCCGCATAAAATATATATTCAACTTGCTGATTATTCTTACTTTGAGTTATGCCACCTTGAAAGATTAATCTGTTTGGATATAAATTGTCATCTACATACGGCTCATGAAGAATAAATGAGCCTTTAATATTCATAAAGTAAGATTTGGCTTCTTTCAGAACATTACTAGGATCTTGGATTTTATTCTTTTCACTAAGAAAATAGATAAATATAATAGTAGCAATACTTGTAAGTAAAGCAACTGAAATTGAGATGTATTTGTAAGTTTGACGTGTCATAATCTTTACCTCTCTATTAATAGTTCTTATCATTAGTGTACCATATTCAAAATGATATAATACATTTAAGGAGTGTGTTAGTTAAGATGGACAAGAAAAAAACTTTAGAGCGAATTAAAGCTTTAACTGAATTACATGGTGCGCCAGGTTTTGAAGAAGACGTACGAAATTATATGAAAAAAGAAATGGCACCATATGTTGATGAATTTATTGTAAATCATATGGGTGGTTTCTATGGAGTCAAAAAATCTAAAAAAGCTAACGCCAAGAGGGTAATGATAGCTGCACATATGGATGAGATTGGATTTATGATTACAAATATAACAACAAATGGTATGTTACAGTTTACCAATCTTGGAGGAGTAGCAAATGATATATGGCAGGGTCAACGCCTTCAAGTTAAAAATAGAAAAGGAGACATTATTGTAGGGATTGTTTCTAATATACCTAAACACTTTAGAACTGGAAATGAAGCGGTACCTGAAATCAAAGATTTATTGTTAGATATAGGTGCAAGTTCTGATAAAGAAGTAAGGGAATTAGGTATTGAAATAGGAGATACAATAGTTCCAAATACTGAATTGACGCAGTTATCTGAATATCGATATAGTGCTAAAGCATGGGATAATCGATATGGTTGTGTCATTGCAATTGAAATACTAGAATTGTTGAGTGATGTAGAATTGGATGTCGATTTATATGTTGGTGCTAACGTTCAAGAAGAAGTAGGATTACGTGGTGCTAAGCCAGCTGCTGAATTAATTCAGCCTGACGTTGCTTTGGTTGTAGATTGTTCACCAGCGAATGATATTAAAGGTGTAAACCAATTATCAGGTGAATTAGGTGGTGGAACATTAATCCGTATTAAAGACGGCACTATGATTCTACAACCAGAATTTAGAGATTATCTAATTAAGTTAGCAGAAGACAATCATATTAAATATCAATACTACATATCTCCAGGCGGTACAGATGGTGGAGAAATACACAAAGCTAATATTGGTATTCCAACTGCAGTAATTGGTGTTTGTGCTAGATATATTCATAGTACGAATGCAGTTTTTGATATTAGAGATTACTATTCTGCTAGACAACTACTTGAACAAGTTATAATAAATTTAAATATAGAACAAATTAACAAATTACAATTCCAAGATTAAGGAGTAGATTAAATGATAAAATTAGAATCTGAATCTCAATTTAATTCACTTAAGAAAGAAAACACAGTATTTGAATTTACAGCAGGATGGTGTCCTGATTGTCGTATCATCGAACCTGATTTACCTCGATTAGAAGAGAAGTATAAACAATTTAATTTTGTTTCAGTTGATAGAGATGAATTTATAGATTTAGCTATTGAAAATGATATTATGGGTATCCCAAGCTTTTTAGTGTATAAAAATGATGAATTAGTAGGTAGTTATATTGGAAAAGAACGAAAATCTATAGAACAAATTGATGAATTCTTGAGTAAATATGTTTAATTTAAAAGTAATTTAAAAAATAGTAGAATTTAAACTCTAACTTATTTTTTCTGTAATTGACTACAAATTTATTGTAAAATAGCATAAGGTGCGAATATAGGAGTGTTAAACATGAATGTTTTTCAAATAAGAGATAAATTAAAACAACGTTTAGCGCATCTAAATGTTGATTTTAAATTTGATCGTGAAGAGGAAACATTACGTATATATAGACAAGACAATTATAAAGGTGTAACAATCAAGTTAAACGCTATTGTCGCTAAATATGAAGTCCAAAAAGAGAAAATAATAGATGAAATTGTTTATTATGTCGAAGAAGCAATCGCTCAAATGGATGATGAAAGCATTGAAAAAATGACTAACATCCAGATTATGCCTGTCATACGTGCTACAAGCTTTGATAAAAAAACAAAAGAAGGTCATCGTTTTATCATTGAAAAGCATACAGCTGAAACCAATATTTATTACGCACTTGATTTAGGTAAATCTTACCGACTAATTGATGAAAGTATGTTGGAGTCACTTGGTTTAACTGAACAACAAGTTAAAGAAATGTCATTATTCAACATACGTAAACTCAAAAATGAATATAAAACAGATGAAGTTAAAGGAAACATTTTCTATTTTGTAAATTCAAATGATGGGTACGATGCTAGTCGTATCTTGAATACGAAATTTTTAGATGATATCTATCAACAGTGTGAAGGTGAAATGTTAGTAGCTGTTCCACATCAAGATGTCTTAGTTATTGCTGATATACGTAATAAAACTGGTTATGATGTAATGGCTCATTTGACAATGGAATTCTTCACTAAGGGATTAGTTCCAATCACATCATTATCATTTGGTTATGAAAAAGGACATTTTGAACCTATATTCATTTTGGGTAAAAATAATAAACAAAAGCGAGATCCAAATGTTATTCAACGATTAGAAGCAAATCGTAAAAGATTTAATAATAAGAAATAATTGATATAGAGGAGATTTCAAATGAATTTATTTTACAATAAAGATGGAGTAGGAGATGTAGCTTTTCTACAAATAGAACCTACTGATGGACCGTTTGAATATAAAAAACAAGGCGATATTGTTGAAATTAGTAAGGAAGGAACAATAGTCGGTTTCAATATATTTGAATTTTCAAGATATAACAAAATAAGTGGAAACGGACATATTAAATTAACTTCTGAACTAGTGGATGCGCTTCAGAAAGCCATAAATAAATCAGGATTAGACTATCAATTAAATGCAGATCTATCTCCTAAGTTTGTAGTTGGATATGTTGAAACTAAAGAAAAACACCCAGATGCTGATAAATTAAGTGTTTTAAAAGTAAATGTTGGTAATGAGCATTTACAAATCGTATGTGGTGCACCAAATGTTGAGGCAGGCCAAAAGGTGGTTGTCGCAAAAGTAGGAGCAGTAATGCCAAGTGGTATGGTTATTAAAGATGCTGAATTACGTGGTGTAGCTTCTAGTGGAATGATTTGTTCTATGAAAGAATTAAATTTACCAAATGCACCTCAAGAAAAAGGTATAATGGTATTAAGTAATGACTATGAAATTGGTCAAGCATTTTTCGATTAATATAGGAAGGAAGTGAATATATGAGTTGGTTTGATGATTTATTTAGTAATAAAGAGAATTCTGATGAAGAATTGCTCAGACGCAAAAGTAAACGTCGCAATGGCGATCTAACTCAAAATAAAGATGATTCATTACTTCCTGAAAACAACGATATATATGATCGTCCAAGAGGTAAGTTTCGTTTCCCTATCGATGTGGGTCAAGACGAGAATTATGAAGAAGCAATTTATCGTGACAGTAATGATGATATTGATAGTTATAGACCACATTCTAGTAATGACCATAGTTCATATGATTCATTTGATTACGATGGTCATACAAATCAATCTAATAATTATGCTAAGTATGATAGTTCAGAAGATTCAAGAAGACGACGTAGAAGAAATCATATAAATCAAGATGATACTGGTATACCTTCTATTAAATCAAGAAGTCCTAAGTCATCAAATAAATATACTGATACACGTGAGTCACAACGCTTTAACAAACTTCAAAACAATTACTCTAGTACCAATGTTTCAAATTATTCAAAAGCTAATTCTAATCACCAATCTAGAGTTAAGTTACAATCAGAAAGATTTAAATCAAATTATCATTTAAGTTCTGAACCTACATATCACCGTTCAAGTTTTAAAACATCGGAAGTACCATCTGCTATTTTTGGAACTAAAAAGCGTAGACCCATCGAAAACGGTGTAATACCACCTGTTAAAGATGATGAAGATTCAAAAGAGTCTACAACAAAATATAGTTCAAGCACAGTTGAACATGTTCCCCATGAAAGTAATCATGGTATAGCTGACAATTCAAATAAGGAAGATACTAAACGTTCCTCACAATTAGACTCATCAAATAACAATGAAAATGAATCAACTATAGAATCAAGTTCTAATACCTCTAATAATAATGAGCGTACTCCAAATTATTCAAAACGTGATAACACGGTGAATATTGAAAATATTTATGCATCTCAGATTGTAGAGGAAATTAGAAAAGAAAGAGAGCGTAAAGTTCAACAAAAGCGTAAATTTAAAGAAGCCTTACAAAATAAACGACAACAAACTGATGAAGAGGATAGTATACAAAGAGCAATCGATGAAATGTATGC
The DNA here is from genome assembly GCF_008385775.1 of Staphylococcus sp. GDX7P312P. Lineage (NCBI taxonomy): Bacteria > Bacillati > Bacillota > Bacilli > Caryophanales > Staphylococcaceae > Staphylococcus > Staphylococcus sp. GDX7P312P. The sequence goes on from NZ_VUKI01000055.1 coordinate 45,147, forward strand.
TAAGCAAGCAGAACAATATACTGGTGAAAGTTCACTTAATCTAGGTGACAATGTAAGCAACAAATCGAATGAAGATGAAATCGATGAAAGCAAGCATAGTTATTATAGTAAGGACAAATCATTAGCTGATGAGCATAATGGGCTAGTTCAATATCAAAATGATGAACAAACAAATAGTGATAAAGTTGATAATCAAACAGAAGTTACAAATGAATCTCATGAACCCTACAATTATGAAGAAATTGATTTAAATAAAGTTTCTAGCGTCCAACAAGTTAGTCAGGATGATGTACAAGTTAAAGATGTATCAGTAGATCAATCAGAAGATCAATCATCAAAAATTAACAATAATAAAGTGGAAAGTTATTCAAATGAAAAATTTGATGAATACTTAGAGGACACCAATAGTCATGAAGATATGCTTCATAATGATGATTTACATGATCAAGTCATGGATGATGGTGAAAATGAAGGTATTAGTAATAAAACAACTGCTGATTACAATGATGAAAAAATAGACGATGCTAATTATAGAGAGATTAATGAATCAGAATCACTTATGCAAGATAAAGCCAATGATTTATCATTTAATGAAGAAGTGAATAACTCTGAAGATCAACAAAATTCATCTGAAAATAATATCAATAATGCTGTTCGTAATGCTGTTTCTTCAGATATAGAATACGCAACTAATGAAGACGAAGAAAATGATGAAAGATTGGCACAAGATACGAATAAAGAAGATCAAAAGTTATCACAAACAGAAGATATACAAAATGAGTCATTTAATAACGAAGATGTATTATTAACGTCTAATACAACAGATGATTCAGAACATCTTAAAAAAGATAGTTTAAGTGAAGATAACAAACCTGAACAATCATTTAATAAAACTAATAAAGCACCTCAAAAAATGTCAATCAAGCCTGGTAGTAAACCATTTAATGTTGTAATGACACCTTCTGATAAGAAGCGTATAATGGATGCTAAAAAAAATTCAGTTTCAAGAAACAAAGTTAATGTGCCTGAATTAAAACCTGAAACAAAAAAAGAAGCACAAGATGATGAAATGAATGCAGAATTCGACAATCATTTAAATAAGACACAATTAAATTCTGACGAATCATCTGATTTTAATGTGGCATCTCTTGAATACAATGAAAGTTCCGAACATTCAGTTGAAAAAGACAATATTATTAATGACGAAAACACAAGAGAAAATGAACATCAAGATGTTGATAATAGTCTAAACAATGATATACCTAAAGGAAATCAATTTAGTAAAGTTCAAAATTCAAATAATCAAAATGATAATAAACTAGATATTAATGAGTTTGTTTCTAAAGAGGGTTATTCCGAAGATTCTTCAACAAAGAATCATAAAGATGGAAATGACGCTAATCATAAGGCTCCTATAAGAAGAGGACCTAATATTAAGCTACCAAGCCTTGATCTATTAGAAGATCATGAAGAACATGAAATAGATGAATCATGGATTGAAGAGAAAAAACAAGAATTAAATGACGCTTTTTATTATTTTAATGTACCTGCTGAAGTTCAAAATGTTACAGAAGGACCAAGTGTGACTCGTTTTGAATTGGCGGTAGAAAAGGGTGTCAAAGTTTCAAGAATTACAGCTTTACAAGATGATATTAAAATGGCTTTAGCTGCTAAAGATATTCGAATTGAAGCACCAATTCCTGGAACAAGTTTAGTTGGTATTGAAGTACCGAATTTAAATCCTACGAAAGTCAATTTAAAATCTATTTTAGAGAGCCCTAAATTTAAAAATGCCGAGTCTAAATTAACAGTAGCAATGGGTAATCGAATCAATAATGAGCCATTATTGATGGACATAGCTAAAACACCTCACGCATTAATTGCAGGGGCGACTGGTTCAGGTAAATCTGTGTGTATCAATAGTATTTTAATGTCATTACTTTATAAAAATCATCCTGAAGAATTAAGATTATTACTTATTGACCCTAAAATGGTAGAACTTGCACCATATAACGATTTACCACATTTAGTTTCACCAGTTATTACTGATGTAAAGGCAGCTACACAAAGTTTAAAATGGGCAGTAGATGAAATGGAAAAACGTTACAAATTATTTGCGCAATTCCACGTAAGAAATATTACTGCTTTCAATAAAAAAGCACCATATGAGCAAAGAATGCCAAAAATTGTTATTGTTATTGATGAGTTAGCTGATTTAATGATGATGGCACCTCAAGAAGTAGAACAATCAATTGCTCGAATAGCTCAAAAGGCTCGTGCATGCGGTATACACATGTTAGTTGCAACACAACGACCTTCTGTGAATGTCATTACTGGTTTAATAAAAGCTAACATACCTACACGTATTGCATTTATGGTATCTTCAAGCGTTGACTCAAGAACGATTTTAGATAGTGGCGGTGCAGAACGTTTGTTAGGATATGGGGATATGCTTTATTTAGGTAGCGGAATGAATAAACCAATTCGTGTCCAAGGTACTTTTGTTTCGGATGATGAGATTGATGATGTAGTTGATTTCATTAAAGATCAAAGAGAACCTGACTATTTATTCGAAGAAAAGGAATTACTAAAAAAGAATCAAACACAAGCTCAAGATGAATTATTTGATGATGTGTGTGAATTTATGGTTAAAGAAGGACATATATCTACTTCATTAATTCAAAGACATTTCCAAATTGGTTATAACCGTGCAGCTCGAATTGTAGATCAACTTGAACAATTAGATTATATTTCAGGTGCAAACGGTTCTAAACCTAGAGATGTATTTATAACTGAAGCAGACTTAAAGAAAGATTAATTTAAAGGAGTTTTATGTATATGACGCATTATCATTTTGTTGGTATTAAAGGCGCTGGAATGAGTTCGTTAGCACAGATCATGCATGATCTTGGTCATGAAGTGCAAGGGTCTGATATTGAAAAATATGTATTTACAGAAGTAGCATTGAAAAATAAAGGAATTAAAATACTACCATTCAATGCAGATAATATTAAAGAAGGGATGGTAGTAATACAAGGTAATGCGTTTCCAGATACTCATGAAGAAATTGTTAAAGCGCATGATTTAAAATTAGATGTTATTCGCTATCATGACTTCTTAGGTCACGTAATTGATCAATATACATCTGTTGCAGTTACAGGTGCTCACGGAAAAACGTCAACAACCGGTTTACTATCACATGTTATGAATGGTGATAAAAAAACATCATTCTTGATCGGTGATGGAACTGGTATGGGATTACCTGCGAGCGATTATTTTGCATTTGAAGCATGTGAATATCGTCGACATTTCCTAAGTTATCATCCAGATTATGCAATTATGACAAATATTGACTTTGATCATCCTGATTACTTCAAAGATATTGATGATGTAGCAAGTGCTTTCCAAAGCATGGCGCACAATGTCAAAAAAGCAATTATTGCTTGGGGTGACGACGACCATCTAAGACAACTTAAAGCTGATGTTCCAATTTATTACTATGGTTTAAATAAAAATGATGATATCTACGCAGATAACATTCAAATCACGGATAAAGGCACTCAATTTGATGTTTATGTTAATGGTGAATATTATGATCAATTTTTATCACCTCAGTACGGTGATCATAATATCCAAAATGCATTAGCTGTTATCGCAATTAGTTACCTAGAAAAGATGGACGTTAACAACATTAAAGAGGCATTAGAAACATTTGGTGGTGTAAAACGTCGCTTTAATGAAACAAATGTTGCTAATCAAGTATTAGTAGACGATTATGCTCACCATCCTAGAGAAATTAGTGCTACAATTGAAACAGCACGTAAAAAATATCCAAATAAAGATATTGTGGCAGTTTTCCAACCACATACTTTCTCAAGAACACAAGCCTTCTTAGATGAATTTGCAACATCATTAAGTAAAGCGGACCATGTTTATTTATGTGAAATATTTGGTTCCATTCGTGAAAATACTGGCGATTTAACGATTCAAGATTTGATAAATCGTATTGACGGATCTGCGCTTATCGAAGAAAATAATATTGACGTATTAGATCAATTTGATAATGCAGTCATCTTATTCATGGGTGCTGGTGACATTCAAAAGTTACAACGTGCTTATGAAGAACATGTCGGCATGACAAATGAATTTTAATATGTTTATATATAATTATGTTGGGTATTTATAATTAATAGCTTTTATTTAAAAGTAAATGGTAATTAGGAGGCGTTTTTAATGGATTGGATTTTACCAATTGCTGGAATTATCGCTGCGATTGCATTCTTAGTATTATGTATTGGAATCGTTGTTGTTTTAATTTCAGTTAAAAAGAATTTAGATCACGTTGCTAAAACACTTGATGGTGTTGAAGGCCAAGTTCAAGGTATTACTCGTGAAACAACTGATTTACTTCACAAAGCTAATCGCTTAACTGAAGATATTCAAGGAAAAGTTGAACGTTTAAACTCTGTTGTCGATGGTGTTAAAGGCATCGGTGATTCAGTACAAAACTTAAATGGTTCAGTTGATCGTGTAACTAACTCAATTACACATAATATTTCTCAAAATGAAGATAAAATTTCTCAAGTAGTTCAATGGTCAAATGTTGCAATGGAAATTGCTGACAAATGGCAAAATAGACACTACCGTAGAGGAAGTGCAAACTACAGAAACACATCTGTAGGTAATGATGCAAATCATTCTAACGAAAATTACACTACTAACGTTGAGAAAAACTTTTAATATGATTCAATCAAATGCACTTAAATGAGGTTTTTACTTATTTAAGTGCTTTTCTTATAGGAGGAGTTAATATGAGTAAGAAATATAATCGTGACGCATTTGAAACTACAAATTCTGGTAATGATTTACACGGAAAAGGTGCTAATCAACAAGACAACACATCACAATCAAATGCAACAAAGCATTATGACAGAGATTCATTCGTAACATCCAATACAGGTAGTGATTTGCATGGACAAGGTGCTAATCAACAAGATAGTGCAGCACAATCAAATGCGACAAAACATTACAACAGAGATGAATTTGAAAAAAATAATTTTGGTCATGATTTACATGATAATGGACCAAACCAAAAAAATGGTAAATCTAGACAAGGTTTAAATACAGAACATTATAATAGAGACGAGTTTGTGACTAACAACACTGGTAAAGATTTACACGGTCAAGGTGAAAATCAAAATTCTAATAATTATGATGTCTCAAATTCTCAATATAGTCACAACAAGTTCAGTTCTCATCCTTCACGTAAGGACTTTGTAATTAGTTTTATTACAGGTGCTTTAATCGGTTCAGCTGTAGGTTTATTTTATAAAAATAAAGCTGAAGAAAAAATTGATGGTGCGAAGACTAAAGAAAAAGAATTGAGAAATCGTTACCAAAATATTAAGCAACAAACTGAAAGTAACATCGAAAATGTTAAACAAAAAATTGATGACTTTAAAAACAGAGACAATTCAGAAGTTAGCAATGATGAACTTGTAGCTCAACAAAATGCAATCAAAGCTGAAACGTCGAATAATTTAGCAGATCAATCACCACAAGCGCAAGAAATACAAGAAGCTAAAGCTGAAGCTAAAAAAGATTCAAAATCGAAAGAAATTAGTGCTACAGAATTAGCTGCACAACAAAATGCAATCAAAGCTGAAACGTCGAATAATTTAGCAGATCAATCACCACAAGCACAAGAAATACAAGAAGCTAAAGCTGATGAAATTCAGAATTTAAGAAATAATGAAGATAATAGTGCTGAAGAAATTGTAGCTCAACAAAACGCAATTAAAGCTGAAACGTCAGATGATTTATCAGACAAGTCACCACAAGCGCAAGAAATACAAGAAGCTAAAGCTGAAACAGAGAAAGAAGAAGAAAATGAACCTAAAGAGGTTAGTGCAACTGAATTAACAGCACAACAAAATGCAGTAAAAGTTGAATCATCAAATAATAATTTATCAGATCCTTCAATTAAGGATGATGCTAGCCATAATAAACATGTTACTGCGAAAAATCTAGCATCAGTTGCTAAAACAAAAAAAAGTAAATTAGATAATGACTCAAACGTAGCCAATAAAACAAAAACTTTATTAGAAGAGCCTTCTGTTGCTAAATCAATTGGTAATAAAACTGTACCTAATTTAGTAACAAAAAATGATAATACCTTTAACAAAGATGAAGACCAAGTTAAAAATAATCAAGCTCACGCTACTTCTAAATTTGAAAATGGTGTTATCACACACGATACAAAATCAAACAATGAAAAATCAACAGGGAATAGTAAGCAATCACAAAATGAACCAAAAGCTAAAAATAAAACACCTAAACAACAACAAAGAGCTGAAAAAGCTAAAAGTAAAATAGATAAACGTACTTTTAATGATTAATGAAACTTTAACTTATTAATTAAGTTAATATTCATTCACTAAATGGAGTGGATTCAGAAATCTATATATATTAGATTTTTGATTCGCTCCATTTTTTATATCGAAAACGATTGATTAAACATTTCACAATAATAATTAGACAATTCATAAATTTTAGAAAATTTTTGGACTTCTAAGGTTGAACTATTATTTTTAAATTGTTAGAATATTATCTATCTAATATTATTTTATCGCTTTAAAGTAATATAATTGATTAAGTAACTTTTATTGAGGTGAGTAGTAATGTCAACGAAATTAGAACAATACAGAGAAGAAATTGTTTCGATTAATAATCAAATTTTAGAATTATTATCTAAACGTGGTGAGTTAGCTCAAAAGATTGGTGAAGAAAAAATAAAACAAGGCACAAAAGTTTATGATCCACAGCGCGAAAAGGAAATGATTAATGAATTAATGGATCGTAACCAAGGCCCTTTTAATGATAATGTTATTAAGCAATTATTCAAAGAAATCTTCAAAGCGTCAACTGACTTGCAAAAATCTGAGAATGAAAAACATCTTTATGTATCACGTAAATTAAAACCTGAAGATACAATTGTTAAATTTGACAACGGTGGCATTATTGGCGATGGGAATAAATCATTTGTATTTGGACCATGTTCTGTAGAATCTCAAGAACAGGTAGATGCAGTCGCAAAAGATTTGCAAGCTAGGGGAGAGAAATTTATTCGTGGTGGCGCATTTAAACCACGTACATCACCTTATGATTTCCAAGGTTTAGGTGTTGAAGGCCTTAAAATTTTGAAAAATGTTAAAGATAAATTCGGTCTTAATGTTGTTAGTGAAATTGTAAATCCTGCTGATTTTGAAGTTGCTGATGAATACCTAGATGTATTTCAAATTGGCGCGCGTAACATGCAAAACTTTGAATTACTGAAAGAAGCTGGCAGAACTAATAAACCTATCCTATTAAAAAGAGGATTGTCTGCGACTATTGAGGAATTTACCTTTGCAGCCGAATATATTGCTTCACAAGGAAATAAAAATATTATCCTGTGTGAACGTGGTATCCGTACTTATGAAAAAGCAACGCGTAATACTCTAGATATATCTGCTGTTCCAATTTTAAAACAAGGAACGCATTTACCTGTAATGGTAGATGTAACGCATAGCACAGGACGCAAAGATATTATGTTACCAACTGCAAAAGCTGCTTTAGCTGTTGGTGCAGATGGTGTAATGGCAGAAGTTCATCCAGACCCATCTGTTGCACTAAGTGATAGTGGTCAACAAATGGATTTAAATGAATTTGATCAATTTTACAATGAATTGAAACCATTAGCTGAATTATATAATTCAAAAAAATTAAAATAATAAGTTCACCTAATTAGATAATTGAAATACATGAGCTATTCGTTTTACTGAATTATAAGTATGTTTTATAATACTAATTCTGGTAATAATGAATAGCTCTTTAAATTTTCAAACTTTAGCTATTCAATTTATTAATCAATGATTTCATTTTTATTTAATAATATGGCAAATCACTCTTTTGTAATAAAAATAATATAAAATTTGACATAAATGTGAAATTATTAACAATAGGTTTGAATGAAAGCGATTTTGTGGTAAACTTTGAAAATGAAATGAAAACACGTTATAATAACAAATAAAACGCTTACAAGGAGGAAATTATGACAGTAACTATATATGATGTTGCTAGAGAGGCCCGAGTATCTATGGCAACCGTTTCACGAGTAGTGAATGGTAATCAAAATGTTAAACCTGAAACTAGAAAAAAAGTTAATGAAGTAATCAAAAGATTAAATTATCGACCAAACGCTGTTGCAAGAGGACTAGCTAGTAAACGAACAACAACAGTAGGCGTTATCATTCCTGATATATCCAATATCTATTATTCTCAATTAGCTCGTGGTATTGAGGATATAGCAACAATGTATAAATATCATTCTATAATTTCTAACTCAGATAATGATTCTGAAAAAGAAAAAGAAATATTTAATAATTTATTAAGTAAACAAGTGGATGGTATTATCTTTTTAGGTGGAACGATTTCTGATGAAATTAAAGATTTAATTAATCAATCATCTGTTCCAGTCGTCGTATCAGGTACGAATGGAAAAGATGACAATATCGCTTCTGTTAATATCGATTTCAAAACTGCAGCAATGGAAATTACTGAGCAACTAATTCAATCAGGTGCTAAAGAATTTGCATTAGTAAGTGGTGATTACTCTAAAAAAGCTCAAGAAGATGTATTTAATGGTCTTAAAGAAGTAGTGGATCGTCATCAATTAAAATTAAATGAAACTGTGCAATTCTCTGGATCTGAAAGTTATAAAGACGGTATTAAAGTATTCGAGGATTTAAAAGAGAATTTACCTGATGCTATTTTATCAATAAGTGATGAACAGGCAATAGGTATTATGCATAGTGCATTAGATGCTGGTATTAGAGTACCAGAAGATTTACAAATTGTTAGCTTCAACAATACACGATTAGTAGAGATGGTAAGACCAAAACTATCTAGTGTTATTCAACCATTATATGATATCGGTGCTGTAGGCATGCGTTTATTAACAAAATATATGAACGAAGAAGAAATTGAAGAACCTAATGTTATTTTACCTCACCGTATTGAGTATAGAGGTACAACCAAAGACTAGTAGTAAAAAAATAATTTATTATTAATAGTTGCAATTTCAACACATACCAACTGACAAATGTAGAAGTTATGTTAAAACTCTCCAGTTATAGTTGTTTAAATGGAGCGGTATGATGATTTTAAAGTTAAATCATCATACCGCTCCCTTAGTGTGTATACCAATGAACAATTA
>NZ_VUKI01000056.1:0-69678 GCF_008385775.1 Staphylococcus sp. GDX7P312P
AGTCCAATTTATTATAGAGCCGCAATTTTTTAATTAAAAAAGGAGCAGAACAGAATTCAAATAGAATTCGATGTTCCACTCCAACTTTAATTGTTTATAGGATCTTAAAATTATTTCAACTGTTCGGCGCAATCTTTACAGAGCGTATTCAAACTTAAATAACTTGTATTATGCTGATGTTTTACTATCATTCAATAAGTTACCTTCAGAATCGTATAATTCTGGGTCAACTTCATCATTAATTGTTTTATCAGTAATAACAACTTTAGTTACGTCTTCTGATGAAGGAACATCATACATAATATCGATTAATGCTTCTTCAATGATAGAACGTAATCCACGTGCTCCTGTTTTACGCTCAATAGCTTTCTCACTTACCGCAGCTAATGCTTCTTCGGTAAATTCTAACTCAACATTATCAAGTTCTAACATTTTAGTATATTGTTTTACTAAAGCGTTCTTAGGTTGCGTTAAAATGTTTTTAAGCGCTTCTACATCTAATGTTTCTAAGTTAGCAACTATTGGCACACGACCAATAAACTCAGGAATTAAACCATATGATTGTAAGTCTTCTGGGCGAATTTGTTCTAACAATGCTTCCTCATCGTATTTATCCGCTTCATTACTTGCAAATCCAATCACTTTTTCTCCTAAGCGACGTTTAATTACTTCATCGATGCCATCAAACGCACCACCTAGAATGAATAAGATATTTGTTGTATCAATTTGTATTAATTCTTGGTTTGGATGTTTACGTCCACCTTGTGGAGGCACACTTGCAGTCGTACCCTCTAAAATTTTAAGTAAGGCTTGTTGAACACCTTCACCAGATACATCACGCGTAATTGATGTGTTTTCAGATTTTCTAGCAATCTTATCAATTTCATCAACATAGATAATGCCTTTTTCAGCTTTATCAATGTCGAAGTCAGCTGCTTGAATTAATCGTAATAAAATATTTTCTACATCGTCACCAACGTAACCTGCTTCAGTTAAACTTGTAGCATCTGCAATAGCAAATGGAACGTTTAAAGTTTTAGCTAATGTTTGTGCTAATAATGTTTTACCGCTACCAGTTGGTCCTATTAACGCAATATTACTTTTTTGTAACTCAACTTCATCTTCATTAGGTCCTAATTGTTGGATACGTTTATAGTGATTATAAACGGCAACTGCTAAAGATTTTTTAGCTTTTTCTTGACCAATAACATATTCATTTAAATGATCCATAATTTCTTTCGGTGTAGGCAGTTCAGTAAATTCTTCAGAAGTCGTTTGAGTTAACTCTTCTTCTACAATTTCTGAACATAGTTCGATACACTCATTACAGATATATACGCCACTTCCTGCGACTAATTTCTTAACTTGGTCTTGGTCCTTACCACAGAAAGAACATTTTAAATTTTCTTCATCTTCATTGAATTTAAACATTCATTTACACCTCTATTCTTAAACGACTATACTAGATAGCATTCTACAATGCAAATTCATGGTTAACAACTAAAATGCTTAAAACATAGAGTAGCAGGTTACATATATTGATGCACCTGCTACTTTAAATTTTAATTATTAATTTAACAATGAATTATTATTTATCTTCTTTAGTAGATTCAACGTATTTAGCATTGTCTCTAAGTAAGTCAATTACTTTTTGGATACGTACATCATTTTTAATAATGTCAGTATTACCTAAAGTATTTTTAATATCTTCAACTGAGATATTAAATTGTTTACTCATTTTTTCTAATTCTTTATCGATATCTTCATCAGTTGCTTCAATATTTTCTTTATCCGCAATAGCTGAAAGTGTTAAGTTTGTTTTAATGCGTTGTTCTGCATCATCTTTCATTTGTTCTCTTAATTGAGATTCATCTTGACCTGAAATTTGGAAGTAAGTTTGTAAATCTAATCCTTGTTGTTGGATTCTTTGACCAAATTCTTGAACCATACGATCTAATTCAGTGTCAATCATTGCTTGAGGAATATCGATTGTAGCATTATCAGTTGCTTTATTAATTGCTTCTTCTTTTTCAACATTTTCAGCTTCCTCAGCTTTTTGTTCTGATAAACGTTTGCGTAAGTTTTCTTTGTACTCATCAACACTGTGAGCATCTGAATCTAATTCATTTGCAATTTCATCATCTAATTCAGGTACTTCTTTATATTTAATTTCATTTACTTTAGTTTTGAAAGTAGCTTCTTTGCCAGCTAATTCTTCAGCGTGATATTCTTCAGGGAAAGTTACAACTACATCTTTTTCTTCACTTGTTTTAACGCCTACTAATTGATCTTCAAATCCAGGAATAAATGAGCCTGAGCCAATTTCAAGATCATAACCATCTGCTTGTCCACCTTCAAATTGCTCGCCATCAACATAGCCATCAAAGTCAATGTTTACTGTATCTCCATTTTCAACAGCACCATCTTCTTTAACTACCATATCAGCTAAGTGTCCTAGGCTGTGGTCAATTGCTTCTTGTAAATCTTCATCAGTTAATTCTGAATCTTGTTTTTCTATTTCTAAACCTTTGTAATCACCTAATTGAACTTCAGGTTCAACAGTTACAGTAGCTTCAAATTCAAAATCTTTACCTTTTTCAATTTGTGTAACATTAATTTCTGGTTGAGCTACTGGATTGATTCCAGTTTCATCAATAGCTTCACCATATGCTTCAGGTAATAGAATATCTACTGCATCTTGATATAATGCTTCTACACCGAAACGTTGTTCAAAGATAGGACGAGGCACTTTACCTTTACGGAAACCAGGCACGTTAATTTGTTTAACTACTTTTTTAAATGCTTGATCTAATGCTTTGTCTACTTTTTCTGCTGGAACTGTAACTTTTAATAATCCTTCGTTACCTTCCTTTTTTTCCCAAGTTGCTGTCATGTATAAATACCTCCATGATTACATTTTTATTTTTTCAACTTCCCTATTATAGCACACGTCCAATACGGACACAAACAGTCTTTTATAGGGCTTAAAACACTTTTAAAATTCAATAATCTAACTTTAACGAATTAATTTAACAATATAAAATAATTTGCTCAAAGTTGACCATCAAGACTATTAATAAAATTTAATATTTTTACATTATCTTCATTAGTTTGTATACCAATCATTGATTTAAAGTAAACATTATAACCAGTAATCCATTCATCACAAGTGTATAAATCGAATATATTAAGTGGATATAGTAATATAGCATGATTATTCATGGTATGTATTGCTTCATCAATGATATTGAGTGCTCCATTTTCTAGCTTATCAATTACTCGAGGAATTACTTGAGTTTTAAGTTCAGTATGTTCCAAACCATTAAGCTCATTAGGAATAACGTTAACTGAATAATTCATCTTGTTAATATTAATTGGTATATTGTAGCCAGCAAATCTTAAAAATTCTAGCATTAAACTTTTTAAATTGTCTGCCTCAACCTCATTAGATAATAAAAAGGCTATAGTTTCTTTAAATTCATAATGCCCATTATCAATTAATTTAAGAACTAATTGTATTTGTTCATTCAAATTGAGTGTATTAAATTTAGCCAATGATTGACTTGTGATATGTTTATCTTCATTGAGTTGAGATTGAGCATATTCTTTTAATGGAAATAACGCCATTCTTGTTTTATGACTTTGAACTTCGTCTATAATTTGATTGATAACATTTACAGACTCATAATACTGACCTAAGCCATTTAACGCCTTTATATAATATAACATTAACTCATCATACGCTTGAATGCCTCTTTTTAAAAGTACAATAGCTTCTTCTCTTAATTCCAAAAACGAATTCAAATGATATAACATATCACATTTAATTAAGGCTAATGTCTCATCTAGTTCAAATTGTGCTTCATAATCTTCAATTAATTGATATACTGTTTCGTAATGTTGACTGTTATGAGATGATTTAATATCTTTATACAATTTTTGTTGTAGTTTTGGAAAAGGGATGATGTCTGACATGTTGTATCCCTCCTATAAATCTTTTAAAATTAATGCACTCCATGTTTCAAATTCATCATAATTATCAATACGCTCTTTTTCTAACCATTGAATTTTTAATGTATCTGTTTCACGTACTTCAATATCATTTGAGTTAACTTTAATTTTAAAGACTACACCTATATGTACTTTACCCACATCGTTTGTATCATCATTTATAAAACCTATATATTCCAAATTCTGAGAATTAGCTTCTAATAAACCGACTTCTTCTTCTAGCTCTCTTTGAGCATTTACCCTTAAAACTTCGTTTACAGAATTTGCGCCAATCACATCATTCATGTGTCCACCTACACCGATAGAAGATTGACCATGTAGACGTGACTCTCCACCAGCACTTAATCTTTTGTATACTAATATTTCATTTTTCTCATTTTCTAAAAGACAATATGATATTAATTGTTTATATGAAGGATCTTCTTCCATATCTCCACGTCTTTTAACTTCATAATTAGAAAAAGTATTAAATATCGCTTCACCTTGTGGATCATTTTTAGTTAAAAAGCCATTAAAAGCATTTGACTCTTGTTCAAAAAGGATATCTCTTGGTACAACTATAATTTGCTCATCATATTTAGACATAGTGTTCTCCTTACAATAATTTCTTAATTAGCATTTTATCAAACTCAATCACCAAAGAACAAATAAAGGTGCATTAACGATTTATAATTTCAATTATTAATTATTTGAAAACAAAAAAAGATGACTTCAAAGTCATCTTTTATAAATCAATTATTTTAAAGCTTCTTTAGCTTTTGAAACTAACTCTGCGAAAGCTTTTTCATCTGAAATAGCAACTTCAGAAAGCATTTTACGGTTAATATTGATGTCAGCTTTTTTCAAGCCGTTCATTAATCTTGAATAGCTCATGTCATGTTGACGTGCAGCTGCGTTAATACGTGTAATCCATAATTTACGGAAATCACGTTTACGTTGACGACGGTCACGGAAAGCGTATTGACCTGATTTCATTACTTGTTGTTTTGCTACTTTATATAATGTGTGTTTAGCACCGAAGTAACCTTTAGCTAATTTAATCGTTTTTTTACGACGTGCTCTTGTTACTGTTCCACCTTTAACTCGTGGCATATTAAATTCCTCCTTAGATATAACAATTAATTATCGTACATTTATCAATTACAATTATTTTTTATAAGCTAATAATTGTTTTACTCGTTTCATATCGCTTTTAGAAACTAATTTAGCTTTACGTAATTTACGTTTTTGTTTAGTGTTTTTATTTGCAAATAAGTGTGATGTGAAAGCTCTTGAACGTTTTAATTGACCTGAACCAGTTCTTTTAACACGTTTAGCTGCTCCACGGTGAGTTTTCATTTTTGGCATGATTCATTTCCTCCTAATAATAGTGAATTATTTTTCGTTAATAGGCGCTAACATGATAAACATTTGACGCCCTTCCATTTTAGGTTTCTGTTCAACAGTGGCAATATCTTTACATTCGTCAGCGAATTTTTCTAATACGCGCTGACCAATTTCCTTATGAGTGATTGCACGACCTCTGAAACGAATAGAAACTTTACATTTATCGCCTTTAGATAAGAATTTACGACCATTTTTCAACTTAGTTTGGAAATCATGTTCCTCAATAGTTGGACTTAGGCGTATTTCTTTAACATTGATAACTTTTTGTTTCTTTTTCATTTCTTTTTCTTTTTTCTGCTGTTCGAATTTGTATTTACCATAATCCATAATTCTTGCAACAGGTGGTTTAGCATTTGGTGCTACAACTACTAAATCTAATTCAACACGTTCAGCCATTTCTAATGCTTCTCGTTTTGATTTAACACCAATTTGGTCACCATTTTGGCCAATTAAACGTAATTCTTTAGCGCGAATCTTTTCGTTAACTTGCGTTTGATCTTTTGCTATGGTTGACACCTCCCAAAATTTTACGAAATTTTCCAAGCAAAAAGAGCGGACATATTATGCCCGCTCTTCTCTCATACACATTTTATGTGTGACATGATTGACCTGCCAACTGCTTTAAGCGTCGCTACAGGTGAGAAACGGGTGTTTCTACTTGGTACGTTTCGTATTCAACGTTAATAATCATATCAGTGTATATCATATAAGTCAACTATTATTTTAATATTAGTGATGTTTTACTTCATCCATTGAAACATCTTGTCTTAAATCTACTTTATCTAATGGAATTATCTTCGTTTTATATCTCAATTTATGATAAATAAAGAATACTAAGAAAACTGGGATTCCCATATATGTGATAATGAAGCGATTTAAATCGAAATGACCTGTTTTAATAAAATCAACATCTTGCCCGATTATGACAATCACACAGAGCAAGCCTGCGAATATAGGACCGAATGGGAACCATTTAGCTTTATACTTCAATTCCCTTTTACTATGATGCTGTTTTTCGAAAGCTCTTCTAAATCTGTAGTGACTAATTGCAATACCTACCCATGCGATAAAGCCAGTCATACCACTAGCAGCGACTATATACTCATATGCATCACCACTTAGTTTTTGCACTAAGAAAATAATAACTACTAAAATCGCTGTTCCAACTAATGATAAATAAGGAACACCATATTTATTCGTTTTACCAAATGAATGGAAAGCTAATTTATCTTTACTCATTGAATAAAGCATTCGTGTTGAGGCATACATACCTGAATTACCTGCTGATAATACTGATGTTAAAATTACTGCATTCATAAATGATGCCGCAAAAGCTAACCCAGCATTTTTAAACACGAGTGTAAATGGAGAAGTAGCAATATTATCATCGCCACCCATCAATGCATTACTATCGTAAGGGATTAACATACCTATAACAAATATTGCTAATATGTAGAATAATAATATTCTCCAGAATACTTGTTTAATAGCTTTAGGTACAGCGCGTTCTGGATTTTCAGATTCTCCAGCTGTAATACCAATTAACTCTGTACCTTGGAATGAGAATCCAGCAACTAGGAAGACGCCTAGAATTGATAATAAACTTCCACCTAAGTTTCCACCTAGAATTGGTCCGTCACCTTTCGTAAATGTCTCGAAACCTACAAATTCTCCACCCATAATACCTAGTATCGTTAAAAGACCAATAATGATAAAGATAATGACTGTTACAACTTTGATTAAAGCGAACCAATATTCACTTTCACCATAAACTCTAACTGATAAAGAGTTTAGTGCGAATATAATAACTAAGAATATACAACTCCAAACCCATGCTGGAATACCAGCCATAGTTGTCCAATATTGGATGACTTGTGCAGCAATGGTTACATCTGCTGCAACTGTAATAACCCAGTTAAACCAATAGTTCCAACCTAACGCAAATCCTAAAGATGGATCTACAAAACGTGTTGCGTAAGTACTAAATGAACCAGACACTGGTAAATACGTTGCCATTTCACCTAAAGATGTCATGAGGAAGAATACCATAGCTCCAATAATCGCATATGCAATTAAAGCACCTAATGCCCCTGCATCGTGTATTGCTCCCCCAGAGGTCATAAATAATCCGGTACCGATACAACCACCCATTGCTATCATAGAAATATGGCGGTCCTTCAGTCCTCTTTTGATTCCATCATCTTGATTTTCGACTTTTTTCATAGAAGCTCCCTTTCTTACAGTAGAGGCTAACTAAAATAGTTTTGTTGTGTTATGCGATGATTATGAACGCATTCAAATTATACTTCCAAATAGTTTATAATTCTTTAAAGCATAAAAAAGTGGTTGCATACCTTTAGATATGCAACCATCTGCTTAATCTATGTCGGTAGCACATCACAAATTGTGACAGTACAGTTTCTATTCGATAACTGTCCCAACAAATGATAATTAAGGGTATCATTCATTTCGGCATCTTTACCTTCCACACTTTCAACATACGTTCCTTAATAACTTCTGAAGTGTTACTAATTAAAGACGCAACCTCTAACTCTTTTTTTAATTAACTATATAGTAATATACATTAAGCTATCATTTTTATCAAGACTATCTATGTTTTTTCAAACGAATTTCATCTACTAAATTCCAAATAAATTCATCTTTTTCAACTGTTTCTTGATCTTGAGAGCCGTATTTACGTACATTAACTTGATTGTTTTCAACTTCTTTATCACCAACAACTATTTGATAAGGTATTTTTTGCATTTGTGCTTCACGAATTTTGTACCCCATTTTTTCATTACGGTCATCAATTTCTACACGTACACCTTGTGATTTTAATTCATCTTGTAAATTTCTAGCATAGTCATAATGTAAGTCAACATTAACAGGTATTATTTCAACTTGTTTAGGTGCTAACCAAGTTGGGAATGCACCCTTAGTTTCTTCAGTTAAGAACGCTACAAATCGTTCCATAGTTGAAACTACGCCACGATGAATAACTACTGGACGATGATTTTCACCATCGCTACCGATGTATGTTAATTCAAAACGCTCTGGCAATAAGAAATCAATTTGAGCAGTTGATAAAGTTTCTTCTTTACCCATAGCAGTCTTAACTTGAACATCTAGTTTAGGACCATAGAATGCCGCTTCACCAATTGCTTCAACATATGGCAATCCCATTTCATCGACTGCTTCTTTTAACATAGTCTCAGCTTTGTTCCACATTTCATCATCATCCATATACTTCTCTTTATCTTCTGGATCTCTGTAACTTAATCTGAATGTGTAATCTTCAAAGCCAAAGTCACTATATACTTCTTGAATCATGTTAACAACACGTTTGAATTCATCTTTAATTTGATCAGGTCTAACAAATATGTGTGAATCGTTTAATGTCATTCCACGTACACGTTGTAATCCTGATACTGCACCACTGGCTTCATATCTGTGCATAGTTCCTAATTCTGCAATACGGATAGGTAGTTCACGATAAGAATGAGGGCGATTATTATAAACCATCATATGATGTGGACAGTTCATAGGTCGTAATACCATTTCTTCTGTTTCGTCTAATTTCATTGGTGGGAACATATCATCTCTATAATGATCCCAGTGTCCAGAAGTTTTGTATAACTCAACATTTGCTAACACTGGAGTATATACGTGGTCATAACCCATACTTACCTCTTTATCAACTATATAACGTTCAATTTCTCTACGAATTGTAGCTCCATTAGGTAACCATAATGGAAGACCTGCACCTACTAATTGATTGTTAGTGAAAAGCTCTAAATCTTTACCAATTCGACGATGATCACGCTCACGACGTTCTTCAAGCATCTCTAAATGTGCTTTCAAATCTTTTTTATCAAAGAATGCTGTACCATAAATACGCTGTAACATTTTGTTATTGCTATCCCCGCGCCAATATGCACCGGCAGTTGAAAGTAATTTAAATTCTTTGATTTTTGAAGTTGAAGGAACGTGTACACCACGACATAAATCAGTAAATTCACCTTGTGAATATAAAGTAACACTTTCATCTGCAGGTATAGCGTCAATTAATTCCAATTTATAAGGATCATCTTTGAAGAATGATTTAGCTTCTTCTCTTGATACAACTTTGCGTTCAATTTTATGATTTTCATCAACGATTTGTTTCATCGTTTTTTCAATTTTTTCAAAGTCATCTGACGAAACCTTTTCATCCATATCAAAATCATAATAGAACCCACCGTCTATAACAGGGCCAACTCCAAACTTAACATCCCCATATAAACGTTTTAAAGCTTGAGCCATTAAATGGGCAGTAGAATGACGTAAAACTTCAAGCGCTTCATCACTACCTGGAGTCACAATTTCAATTGAACCATCTTCTTCTAATGGTCTAGTTAAATCAACCATTTGATTATTAAATTTACCAGCAACCGCTTTTTTTCTTAATCCAGGGCTAATTGATTGTGCAATTTCTTCAGTTGTTACGCCTTTATCAAACGTTTTCGAATTACCATCTGGGAATTGAACATTTATTTGATCCATTATAAAACCTCCATAAATAAATTCTAATTTCAATTAAATTCTAATTTCGTTGAAATAAAAAAACTCGCCCCTAAAAAAGGGACGAGTTCGTCGTGGTACCACCCTAGTTATTTAGCAATAGCTAAATATCTCTACTTAAGATAACGGTCTTGAGCCGGGCATTGATTACCAACACCTAATGATGAAGGAGTAATAATTTAATTTGTTAGCTAATCTCTCATCATATATTAGCTCGCTGTATAACATGGATTAAATTATCATATCTTCAATTATTTCAACGATTAAGATTTATCTTAATTATACAATAGTTATTTTAAATTTCAATTGTTTCTTAAATTTTTACCATCCAAATAATATGGCGTTGATAAAGATTTAATTCTTTCAATAATTCTAGCAGCTTTTGTTTCTTCCGCACCTTCACGTGTAATAGATAAATGATGTTCTAGCTCATCAAAATTTAAATTCGATGAGAAAAACGTTGGTAGTTCTTGAACCATGCGATAGTGTAGTAATGGTCCAATTACTTCATCTCTAACCCAAGGTGTTACTTCTTCCGCACCTATATCGTCTATCATTAATATATTTGCCTCTCTTATTCGTTGTAACTTTGTTTCATAACTACCATCTCTGAAACCACTTTTGAGCGTGCGAATATACTCAGGTAAATAAACAATCGTAGAAGCAACACTTTTAGCTTTAAGTTGATTGGCAATTGCACCTAGAATAAATGATTTTCCTGTTCCAAATGGACCGTGAATATACATTCCTTTTACATTTTCTCCATTAACTAATTGTTTACAGATATCATTTACATTTTTAGCTATAACTAATCGGTTCAAATCAGTGTCATAAATATCTTTCATCTTAGCGTTTAATGTATCACGTTGCATATGGTGTGATGTGATTAAGTGAGAATTAAATCTTTCTTCATCGTGTTTAATTTTGCAAGGGCACATATTATAACGTATTTTAATTCTATTATTGTCGATATATAATTCAGGTACATGACCTTTAACAAAGTTCGGACAATTTTCATAATCATGTCCATCATAATTTTTTTGTTGATCTTTATACTCTTGTAACACATTTAAGTCATTATCAATGATTTCATTAGTCAATTCAGATTGATGTTCATTTAAAAATGATTTAACATCAGGATCATTAATGACTTGTTTTTTAATTTTAGCAATTCTTTTTTCTAAATCGCCATTTGATTTGATAATACTATTGAATGATTTCATTTAATCCTCCTCCCAATCGCGTTTTAGTTGTTCACGAAACGCAGCTCTTTCCTTTTCAAACTGTTCTTGTTCTTCTTTAGTCGTTTCTTTATCAGTATTTTCTTGACCTCTATTTTTTAACCATTTAGGTGTTTTTTCTCTAGATACAATCTCACGTGATTTTGAATAACGTTTTCTTGATTGACGTTGGTCATTACCTTTATATTCTGATTTTGGTTCATTTGCTTTTAACGCATAGTTATATGCTTCTTTTGCAGTCTTAATACCTAATTTTTTCCAATTAGATGCGATTTCTAAAATATATGTTTTAGGTAGTTTCATCTCATTTTTTAGCATTACAAATTGTAAAAGAATATTAATTACACCAAAGTTTAATTTTTCTCTTTCGACTAACTCTTCAATCATTTTCTTTTGTTGAAATGTTGGTTCTGATTCTGACCATGACGCCAACATATCTACTGGACTTGTTTCCTCTAACAATTGAAACCAATCATCATTTGAAGTGGGCTGACTTGAAGACACAGATTGATTGTTACTATTCACTTCATTTTGATTACTTGCCTTAGGCTCTAATTCAGGTAATTGTTGATTATGTTCAATTAAATAATACGAACGCGCATGCTTTCTCATTTCTTCGTATGATAATTGTTGATTACTAGTAATAGAATTCAATATAATTCGTTTCATAGCATCTTCTGTTAAACCATACAATGTAGCCAATTGAACAATTAAATCTCTAGCTTCTTTAGTTATAATTTCATCGCTAATAAAATGATGACGTAGCATTTCTTTTAAAATCTCAAAATCAAATGATACATTGGATAAATCTATACCATGATATGGTTTTTCTTTTTTAATTGATGAAGCATCAATAGTAACGCTTGAGTGTGGAATTTTAAAAACATCAGTAAACTTGCGAGTTACTTGTTGAAAACCACTTAAATCAAAATCATGCTTTTTAAAATAATTTTTTAAGCTTTTAAAACGTTGTTTATCGACTTGGTTATATAGATAAATTGATAACATAGGATCATTAAAAAATTGATAGGCAGTTGGTGGCTGTATCAATTCGTAAATAAAAAATGATTGTTGTTCATCATGCTTTACATATGTTTTAAATAGACCGATTGCTTCCAATAAATCCATATACTGTCTAAATTCTGATAAATTCATTTTCAATTCATTCATTATTGTGTAATGCGTTAGTGTGTCATCACTATTCACGAATTGATTCATAAAGTGATATGTACCTATCGCTTGCGCGCCAATTAATGGCATATACAATCTATTAAGTATTTCCAAATGATTATGATTAAATTGGAACTGACGATACACTTTAAAACCGTCATGTGGACTCAAACCATACTCATACGATTGTAAACTCATTTATAAATCACTCCGTTTATTATCGTTCAAGATACCTTGCATTGATGCTAACAATTGATCAACATCTTTAAACTCTTTATAAACTGAAGCAAATCTCACATAAGAAACTTGATCGACATGCATCAACAGGTTCATAACATGTTCACCAATATCTCGTGAAGATATTTCAGTTTGTCCGCTATCACGTAGCTGCCATTCAACTTTATTAGTAATATCTTCTAATTGTTGATAACGTACTGGTCTCTTTTCACAAGATCTAACAAGACCATTTAAAATTTTCTCTCTTAAAAATTGTTCTCGAGTTCCATCTTTTTTTACGACAATCAATGGACTTACTTCTATATGTTCGAACGTCGTAAATCGAGTACCACAATTTTCGCATTCTCTTCTTCTTCTAATTGCATTTGCATCATCCGCATGTCTAGAATCAACTACACGCGAATGTGTTGAACTACATTTTGGGCATTTCATATCTTTCACCCTCTTGAATAGATTATGATTCATTATACTATAAAAGCATTCTTGACAAAAGAAGTCTAATTCTCATTTAAATTAAACTAAAACAAAAGTATCTCAATAAGAATCTAGTTTTATGCATAATATATTTCTTAAATGACAAGAATGTGTGAAAGTTTAAATACAAAATCACATAAAAATAAAATACGAGACTATCAAATCTTAGTCAAAAGATTTAACAGTCTCGTTTTAATTTACAGTAATGTCTTGTTAGTTAGCCGTTGCAACATTTTCAGAGCCAATTAATTTAGCAATTTGTTGAGCAACTTCAACTACTCTATTTGAGTAGCCCCACTCATTATCATACCATGCAATCACTTTTACTTTATTATCATCCATCACAATTGTGTTTTGAGCGTCAATAACTGCTGAATTAGGATTTGTATTGAAGTCCATTGATACTAGTGGCGCGTCTTCTACATCGAGAATACCATCTAGGCCAGCATTTCTGAATGCATCATTGACTTGTTCAGCTGTAATATCTTCTTTTAAATCTACAACTAAGTCTACAAGTGACACGTTTTTAGTTGGCACACGTAAAGCTAAGCCATGCAATTTACCTTCTAATTCAGGAAGTACTTCTTTTAAAGCTTTAGCTGCGCCAGTTGAAGTTGGAATAATACTTTCATTACATGAACGTGCACGACGTAAATCTTTATGCGGATTATCAATATTATTTTGATCGTTAGTAATCGCGTGTACTGTTGTCATAAGACCGTTAACGATGCCAAATTTATCATTAAGCACTTTTGCTACCGGACCAATACAGTTAGTTGTACAAGATGCATTACTAAAAATGTCATATGTGTCTACATCTAATTGGTTATCATTTACCCCTTTAACCACCATTTGTACATGGCCACCCTTAGAAGGACCAGTTAGTAATACTTTTTTAGCACCTGCATTAATATGGCCTATTGCTTTATCGCCATGATTAAATTTACCTGTAGCTTCAATTACAATATCAATGTTTAAGTCTTTCCAAGGTAAATTTTCAGGGTTACGGTCAGAAACAAGTTTAATATCTTGTCCATCGACACGGATACCGTTCTCAATTGGTTCAACTTTTTTATCAAATCTACCATGAGTAGTATCATAATTTATTAGATGCGCAATTGTTTCAGGTGGATAGCTTGCGTTGATCGCTACAACATTTAAATCTTCTTTATGTAATGCGATTCTTAACACCATTCTACCTATTCTACCCATACCATTAATTGCAATATTTGTTGACATTTAAAGCACCCCTTGATTGTTTGTTTATATGTTATACTTTATAAAAATAGTGTAACATAATAATTTGATTTTGAAAGCGTTTTCTATTAATTTTAAAAAATTTTTTAATCGACAATATTTGGTTAACAAAAAAGCTCTAATAGACTTATCTATGTAAAAATTTGACATTTACATCATTCATCTACTAGAGCCGAAGCATAAATAATTGCTTAAGCAAATTTTATATATCTTTGTTAATAAAACCTTTATCAGTCAATAGCTGTTCTAAGTTTTGTTTCAGTTCCAACTTATCCCCTAGGTTATCAATAACATGGTCTGCCATTCTACTCTTTTTATCTATTGATATTTGACTATAAACGCGCGCTTTCGCATCCTCTAATGACAATTGATTTCGCTCCATCAATCTCTCAATTTGAATACTTTCAGACGTATATACTAACCATACTTCATCAACTGTATTTTGTAATTCATTTTCAAAAAGAAGCGGGATATCCATTATGACATCATAACCCTGATTAAGATATGATTGCTTTTCTTCTTCCATTATTTCTCTAACTATAGGATGCACAATATCATTTAACTCTAAACGTTTCTCTGGGTGATTAAAAACAATTTCACCTACATATTTGCGATCCATTTCACCTTCATCAGTAATAGCACTATCACCAAAAGCTGCTCTAACTTGTTCTAAACCTTTGGTTCCTTTTGCAACAGCTTTTCTTGCAGCTATATCAGCATCTACAACTTTAAAACCAAATGCTGTTAATAACTCAGAAACCGTTGACTTTCCAGTGGCAATACCACCTGTTAATCCAATAACTTTTGGCATAAATATTCACTCACCTTTATTTCTGACAATGTGGACAAAAATGACTATTTCGCGATGCAATGACTTTTTGCTCAATGTCATGACCACATATTTTACATGTCTTTTGTTTATATACATTTAAGTGTAATTGCATTTCTCCTGTCTTGCCATCAGCATGACGATAATCAGAAATGCTAGTACCGCCATTATTTATACCCTCATTTAATACTTCTTGAACATAATAAAATAACATTTGTCGTTCTTGATTAGACACATCTTTTACTTTCCTCTCAGGTAAAACGCCTGCTCTAAATAACGCTTCACATGCATAAATATTTCCACAACCTGCTATCATTTTATGATCAAGCAACATTTGTTTAATAGGTTTGTTTTGATATTTCTTAAGTTTAATACGGTCTAAAAAATAGTTTAATGCTTTGTCATCAAAAGGTTCAGGCGCAATTTCAAGAAAAGCTGGATAATCATTATAAGTAGCCAGATTTCTTAGTTCACCAAATCGTCTAATATCAGAATAAACGAGTTGTTTACCATTATCTAAATGAAACACGACATGCCAATGTTTTCGATAGTTAGGTGTACTAATATCTGATAATTTATCGACAATAAAAAATCCGCCTGCCATACCTAAATGACTTAATATAATACGCTGGTTGTTATTTTTTTCAATAGTGAAGACAATGTATTTACTTCTTCTATCAACGGATTTTATTTTAAAACTTTCACTATTCAATCTGAAACCATCCAGATTAATTCCTTTGATAATTGTCTCTTTTCCTTGTTGTTTACCCTCAATAACTTTGTTTGAAAATGTCACACTTTTAATAGTTGCATTCAATATATAAGGCTCTATACCCCTTTTAACGTGTTCAACCTCTGGTAATTCTGGCATTTCTAATTCCTCTTTCTATTTTGCATCATACCATGTAGATCCATAGTTAGAATCTACTTTTAACGGCACATCTAATTGTAATGCGTGTTCCATAATTTCCTCAACAAATAAACTAAAATCTTCAACTTCATTTTCAGGTACTTCGAAAATTAATTCATCATGTACTTGAAGTAATAATTGGGCATGATAAGACGTTTGTTTAATTTGTCTATCAAACTCGACCATTGCTAATTTAATAATATCTGCTGCACTACCCTGTATTGGAGTATTCATTGCCGTACGTTCAGCAAAACCTCTCAAATTAAAGTTTCTACTATTAATATCTGGTATATATCTACGACGGTGCAATAATGTTTCAACATATCCATCTACTTTCGCATCTTTGACAATATCTGACATGTATTGTTTTACACCTGGGAAACTTGCCAAATAATCATCTATAAATGCTTTTGCTTTTTTTCGAGTAATGTTCAAGCTCTGGCTTAAACCATAATCACTAATACCATAAACTATTCCAAAGTTAACAGCTTTAGCTTGTCTTCTCATTAAAGCGTTAACTTCATTCGCTTCTACATCAAATACTTTCATCGCAGTAGCAGTATGAACATCTCTTTCATGGATAAATGCTTCTTTCATACTTTCATCTTGGGTAATATGAGCTAGTACACGTAATTCAATTTGAGAGTAATCAGCTGATAATATCACACTATCATTTGAAGTAGGCTTAAAAGCTTTTCTAATCTTACGTCCTTCTTCAAGACGGACTGGTATATTCTGTAAATTAGGATCTACACTTGATAAACGACCAGTTTGCGCTAATGTTTGATTGAAGCGAGTATGAATTCTGTTATCTTTACTTATAACTTTTTGTAATCCCTCTACATAAGTGGATTGTAATTTTGATAATTGACGATATTCAAGTATATAGTCAATGATTGGGTGCTGACCTTGTAATTGCTCCAACACATCAACTGCAGTAGAATATCCAGTTTTTGTTTTTTTAATGACTGGTAGTTCTAGTGTTTCAAATAATACTACACCTAATTGTTTAGGAGAGTTAATGTTAAATTCTTCCCCCGCTGCTTCGTGAATATTACTTATTAGTAAATCTAATTTTTCTTGGATTTCAGACTGCATTTGTTTTAAATCATTAATATCCGTATAAATTCCTGTTTCTTCCATTTCACTTAAGATACGTGCAAGTGGAAGCTCTAAATTTAACAATAGATCAGTTTGTTGGTGTGATTCTAATTCAGTAACCATTTCAGGTTTGCAGGCATAAATTGCCTCTGTGATTGTAGCAATATGCTTATTTAAAATTGCGTCTTCTGGAACATGTCGCTTTTTCCCTTTTCCATAAATTGAAATATCATCTTGGACATATTTTTGATTATAATTACTTACTACAGAGTTCACATCATCTATCGTTCTCGATGGATCAATAATATAACTTGCTAACATAACATCAAATACAATATTTTTTATATCTATATCTAATCTATGCGCAACAACGTATGTTTTTTTAGCATCATAAACAATTTTTTCTGTAGTCTCATTCTCTAGCCATTTAATCAATTCAGGATATTCCTTTAGTTGATTGGAAGCTATTACAACATGGTGCACTCCATCATAAAATCCAAATTTTAAAATTGTATCCTGTAAGTAATTGGTACCATCTACTTCGATGTGAATCACAGCTTCTTTTAATTCTTTAAAATTTATGGTGTTAAAATCATTACTCACTTCAATGACTTTATCTTCGTGTTTCTCTTCAGTATTATTACTATCTATATCAGATAATAATTGTTTGAATTCTAACTTTTTGAATAATTCAATTTTATCTTTATTATCATCTTGATTTTTTAGCTCAGTATCTTGTAATGCAACTTCAATTGGGCTATCTTTATTAATTGTTGCTAATTCTTTACTCATGAATGCATCTTCACGACTGTTTTCAAGTTTTTCCTTTAATTTTTTTCCTGAAACAGATTCTATATTGTCATAAACACCTTCAACAGTATTGAATTGTTTCAATAGTTTGATAGCCGTCTTTTCACCTACACCAGCAACGCCTGGGATGTTATCAGATGTGTCACCCATAAGACCTTTCATATCTATAATTTGACTTGGATTGAGTCCCTCATATTTTTCATTAATGAATTCTGGAGTATAATGATCAACATCTGTTACACCTTTCTTAGTGTAATAAATTGTAACATTATCAGTTGCTAACTGTGTCAAATCTCGATCACCAGTAACAATAATCGTTTCAAACCCTTGCTCGTTAGCTTCTTTACTTAATGTGCCTATAATATCATCAGCCTCATAATTTTCTAACTCATAGTGCTTTATATGGTAAGTATCTAATAATTGTCGAATATACGGGAACTGTTCGCTTAACTCAGGTGGGGTACTCTGTCTTCCGCCTTTGTATTCACTAAATTTTGAATGTCTAAATGTTGTTTTGCCGGCGTCAAACGCAACTAAAAAGTGTGTTGGTTGTTCTTCTCTTATAATCTTTTCCAATAACATAGCAAAACCGTATACAGCATTCGTATGTATTCCTGCTTTGTTAGAAAGTAGTGGTAATGCATAAAATGCTCTAAAACTTAAACTATTACCATCAATTAAAACTAATTTATTCAAAGCGTATACCTCCAGAGTGATTTTATTATATTTTAGCATATAACCTGTGGCATAACGAATGTATGGTTTATACAATAGCTTTTCACACTCTGCATTACTTATTTAAATAAAAAAGGCACTTTCATATCCTCAACCAATTTTTGGTGCAAGTATACGAAAGGCCTTAAAATAATAGTAATAATTATTAATCAAAATAAAAGTTCTAGTAACTCGATATTTTAGTCATTCTTTATTGAACGATATTATTCTTGTTCATCTAAAAATGAAACTTTAAATAGCGAGCCTTCACCAATATTGCTTTCGACATTAATCGTTCCATGGTGTGCCTCTACTATATGTTTTGTTATAGATAAACCTAAACCTGTACCGCCTGAATCTCTACTTCTTGCTTTATCCACCCGATAAAATCTTTCAAAAATATGCTTTTGATCACTTTTATCTATTCCAATACCAAAGTCTTGTATTTCTAAATTTACTTCATGTCCTTCTCTATACACTCTTACAATAACCTCATTATTCTCAAGTGAATAATTAATTGCATTTGATAGTAAATTAGTAATGACTTGTGCGATTTTGTTTTCATGTGCTTCTATAATGACATCTTTTTCTATATCGGATACTATTTTAATATTTTTATATCTTGCTTGGTTTTGTAAGTTATCAATAGTTGTGTAAGCAAGCTCTGATAAATTCATAAATGCTGTTTCTATCTCTGTTTGTTGTTCGATATGTGATAAATCCAATAAATCCATAACGAGTGACTCAATACGATTAGATTCTTTTAAAATAATATTTAAGAACATATCAAGTGATTCTTCATCGTTTTTCGCACCTTCGATAAGTGTTTCAGCGAAGCCTTTAATAGATGTAATAGGTGTTTTAAGCTCATGAGATACATTTGCAACAAACTCCCGACGCAAGTTTTCCAATTTTTTCAAATTTGTTATATCATGCATTACTACAACCATACCTTGTAACTTTTTCTTAGATTTACTTAGTATTGGAACACATGACAAATCGAAATATTTATGATGAACATTATTTAATAAAATTTCTATCTGATCATATAGTGGCTTTTCAGTTTTAAAACTTTCTAGAATTAATTGTTGAATTTTAGGATCTAAATATGATGTATAGTTTTTATTTTCAACCTTACCGTTTGGCCTAAACAACTCATAGTATGCATGATTGGCCACAACAATTTCACCATGTTTGTCGATCATTAATACTGAACTTGGTATATTTTCTAATGTTGTTTTTAATCGATTTGATTGCATTTTTTGTTTATTATTAAGCTTTTGTAAACGTCTTGCAAGATCGTTAGTTGTGACAAATAGCGCTTTTGTCTCCTTAACATTGCTTTCAGGTACTCTAACATGATAGTATCCATCAGCAATTAACGAGGTAGCATAAGTCACTTCATTAATCGGTCTAATATATGTACGATTGATGCTTCTAACAGCTAAATAAATCGCTAAAAGAACAATAATTCCTATTAAAGATAAATACTTCCACATACTCTTTTGTAATTCAAGAATCTCAGTATTCATCCCACTTATGTATATCGTTTTGTCATTGACAGTTGTTTTAAATGTGTATCTAACCTGACCATTTTCTCTTTTATAAATGATATTTGATGGATTAGCTTCATTATCGATGTTATCATTTATTTTATTTTGGTTACCAGTTTGGTATATCACCTTACCATTTTCAGAAATTCTAACAATTAAATTTTGATTAGCTGAAATATTTTTAATTTCATTATTATCATTTTGCTTGTTTAATTTCAAAAAATTTTCAGATACATGTTTGAGTTCCGTAACCTGAGCTGTTGATAATATTTGATAAATTGTATGATGAATAATGACGCCTAAACCAATAAAACTGATTATAGTAATTGTGCTTAATAGCAATAATAATCTATGATGAAATTTAAGCATTAAGCTTTAGGTCTCTCTAATTTATAACCAAGTCCACGAACAGTTTTAATTAATTTAGGTTGTTTCGGATTCTCTTCGAGTTTGTCTCTTAAATGACTTATATGAACATCAACAATTCGAGAATCTCCTGCGAATTCATAATTCCATACAGAATTTAACATGTGTTCTCGAGTGATTACTCGCCCTTGTCTTTCTATTAGATACAACAATAGTTCAAATTCTTTAGGAGTGAGTTCTAATAATTCATCATCTTTATATACCTCAAAGAATTCAGGTCTGATTCTAATATTTTCAATCAATATATCCTCATCATCAACATCTTCTTTTTCAATTTCACTAGCAAATTTCGATCTTCTCAAGATAGCTTTAACTCTCGCCACAACTTCTCTAGGAGAAAAAGGTTTAGTCATATAATCATCGGCACCTAATTCTAATCCTAATACACGATCAAACTCATCATCTTTTGCAGTTAACATTAAAATAGGTACTAAATTCTTATCAGAACGTATTGTTTTACATACTTCAATACCATCTTTTTTAGGTAACATTACATCTAAAACGACAAGTTCTGGTTGAATTTCATTTACCTTTTCCAAAGCTTCTTCACCATCGTAAGCTACCTCAACGATGTAACCAGCCGTTTCAAGATTATATTTAAGTAAAGTTACAATTGATTGCTCATCGTCAACCACTAATACTTTTTGTGACATAATGTGCCTCCCTGAATTAATATAACATTTCAATTTCATTATAACGGAAGTTAAAACAAAAATAACATACAACATATTAAATTTACATAATCTTAACAATCATATGATTATTTTCCACATATTGAGTATTTATTTTATTATTTTTAAAAAATTATTAACATATTATAAACAAAATAAAGTTATTTGTTTTACTTCATAATAAAAAAGCGGAACAGAATTTAATTTAAATTCATTGTTCCACTTTTATTATAAATTGCTATGATCGATAATCCCTTAAACTTGCGCTATTGTGTTAACTACTACATTAGTGCAATGCATCATCAATCTATTAATTTTTAAAAATTTTAAAATATTAATGTGTAATTAAATTACTTTAAGTTTTTAATTAACTCATCAGCGAATTCTGAAGTTGATACTTCAGTAGCACCATCCATTAAACGAGCAAAATCATAAGTTACAACTTTAGAAGCAATAGTAGCTTCAATTGCATCAGTAATCTTATCAGCGGCTTCTTGCCAACCTAAATGTTCTAACATTAGAACTGAACTTAATAATTCAGAAGATGGGTTAACTTTGTTTAAACCAGCATACTTAGGTGCAGTACCATGTGTTGCTTCGAAAATAGCGTGTCCTGACTCATAGTTAATGTTTGCACCTGGTGCAATTCCAATTCCGCCCACTTGAGCTGCTAAAGCATCTGAAATATAGTCACCATTTAAATTCATTGTAGCAACTACATCATGTTCTGCTGGACGAGTTAAAATTTGTTGTAAGAAAATGTCAGCGATAGAATCTTTAATAATGATTTTTCCATCTTGTTCAGCTTTTTCTTGAGCTTGATTTGCTGCATCTTTACCATCTTTTTCAACAATTTCATCATATTGTTGCCAAGTAAATACCTTATCAGCAAATTCATTATGAGCTACATCATAGCCCCATTGCTTAAATGCGCCTTCGGTGAATTTCATAATATTACCTTTATGAACAAGCGTAACAGTTTTACGATTATTATCGATTGCATACTGAATTGCAGCTCTAAGTAAACGTTCAGTACCTTCTTTAGAAACTGGTTTTACACCAATACCTGAAGTTTCTGGGAAGCGAATGTTAGTAGCACCCATTTCATTTTGTAAGAAATCAATGATTTTTTTAACTTCATCAGTACCTTCTTTAAATTCGATACCTGCATAAATATCTTCAGTATTTTCACGGAAGATAACCATATCAACATCTTGTGGACGTTTAACTGGTGAAGGGACACCTTTGAACCAACGAACTGGACGCAAGCATGTAAATAGGTCTAATTCTTGACGTAATGCAACATTTAATGAACGAATACCACCACCAATTGGTGTAGTTAAAGGTCCCTTAATAGCGATTAAATATTCTTTAATCGTGTCAAGCGTTTCTTGAGGTAACCATTCACCTGTTTCATCAAAAGCTTTTTGACCTGCTAGTACTTCTTTCCATTCAATACGTTTTTCGCCGTTATATGCTTTTTCAACAGCTGCATCAATAACGCGACTCGCTGCTTTCCAAATATCTGGGCCAATACCATCACCAATAATAAAAGGAATAATTGGTTCATTAGGTACATTTAATCCATCGTTAATTCTAGTAATTTTTTCAGCTGACATAATTTTACCTCCAAATATTGTGAAATCTATTAAAGTTTATAATTTATCTTTCTTCAATTGGTAAATACTTACGATTAGTTTCACCGACGTAATTAGCTCTAGGACGCATTATTCTATTATCACGATATTGTTCTAGGATATGTGCTGTCCAACCAGATGTACGACTTACCGCGAAAATTGGCGTGAATAAATCGTGTGGAATATCCATACTGTGATATACAGTAGCACTAAAGAAATCGACATTAGGAATAAGTCCTTTTTCTTCTTTCATACGTTTCTCAATAGCTATTGAAATATCATATAATTCACTTCTACCAGTTTCAGAAGTGATTTTTCGGCTCATCTCACGTAAATATTTAGCTCTTGGATCCCCGTCTTTGTATACTCTATGACCAAATCCCATGATTTTTTCTTTATTTTTGAATTTTTCATCTAAATAAGCATCAACTTCATCAACTGATTTAACATCAGCAAGCATGCTCATTACTTGTTCATTTGCTCCACCATGTAAAGGTCCTTTTAATGAACCCACAGCAGCTACAATACCTGAGTACATATCAGATAAAGAAGATACGGCACAACGTGCAGTAAATGCAGAAGCATTAAGTTCATGGTCAGCATGTAACACTAATGCTTTATTAAATGCTTCAACTTCAGTATCTGTTGGTAATTCTCCTCTTAACATATATAAGAAGTTAGCTGCATAACTTAAATCAGGATTAGGTTTAACAGGTTCTTTACCTTCACGAACACGCGCAAATGCTGTAACTAAAGATGCAATTTTCGCTTGAATACGTATTGCTCTTTCTTTTCTATTTTCTTCTGTTTCATTTTCAGCATCAGGATCAAAATGAGCAATATATGATACAGATGTACGTAGTGCCGTCATAGGGTGCACATTATCAGTTGCGTATTCTTCAAAATGCTTATAAACTCTTGGGTTTAAAGTCATATAATGATTAAATTTTTCTCTTAATGCATCTAGTTCATCTTGAGTAGGCAATCTATAATTCCATAATAAAAACACTACTTCTTCGAACAATGCATTTTCTGCTAAATCATCAATATCGTATCCCGCATACGTTAATTGACTATCAATAATTGAACTGATTTTAGTTTCAGCTGCAATTACCCCTTCTAAACCTTTTTGTAATTCTGCCATAAGTAATTCCCCTTTTCTTATACATAATGTAATGGCTTTCAAATACTATTATAGCCAATGTGATAAGTTTTGTGAACGATTATATATCGCTCAATAAATGCTATTTAACTTTAAATTTTTAAACTTATTTTTACTTAAATACCCAATAAACGCCATTATATAAGCTTTCATTCCAATTTAAATTATGTAATTAATGAGAAAATATTGAAAATTTCAATTTAATTATCAAGCTTGATTACAATTATTTAATCTAAATTTAAAGGAATTTTTAGAAAAAATTCGAAAAATAATTGTCGAATTGAATTTATAAGTGCATAATAATATTAATTAAATGTAAGGGAGTTGTCTTATGGCTGAAGAAAAATTACAAAGAGGATTGAGTAATCGTCATGTGCAATTGATTGCTATTGGCGGCGCTATTGGTACTGGATTATTCTTGGGAGCAGGTCAAACAATAGCAATGACTGGTCCATCTATTCTATTAACTTATATTATTATAGGTTTCATGTTGTTCATGTTTATGAGAGGCTTAGGTGAGATTATAATTCAAAATACTCGCTTCAAATCTTTCGCCGATGTGACAAATGAATACATAGGACCGTTTGCTGGTTTTGTAACTGGTTGGACTTATTGGTTGTGCTGGATTATAACAGGTATGGCTGAAGTAACTGCCGTTGCTAAATATGTTAGTTTCTGGTTCCCTGCAATTCCAAACTGGGTTAGTGCACTATTCTGTGTACTAATATTAATGTTATTTAATTTGCTTAGTGCTAAATTATTTGGTGAATTAGAATTCTGGTTCGCTATAATTAAAATTATAACTATCATCGCTTTAATCGTTGTAGGTTTAGTCATGATTTTAATGGCATATAAAACACAATTTGGACATGCGAGTTTTACAAATTTATATAAACATGGCATCTTTACTCACGGTGCATCTGGTTTCTTTATGTCATTCCAAATGGCATTGTTCTCATTTGTTGGTATTGAAATGATTGGTGTAACTGCAGGAGAAACTAAAGATCCTCAGAAAACAATTCCAAAAGCTATCAATGCTGTACCGTTAAGAATTTTAGTATTCTACGTTGGTGCATTAGCGGTAATTATGTCTATTATTCCTTGGGATAAAGTTGACCCTAGTGAAAGTCCATTTGTTAGATTATTCTCATTAATTGGTATTCCTTTCGCTGCTGGATTGATCAACTTTGTAGTATTAACTGCTGCAGCATCATCTTGTAATAGTGGAATATTCTCAAATAGTCGTATGTTATTTGGTTTATCAGAACAAGATCAAGCACCACCTATCTTTAGAAGTACTAATAAAAATGGTGTTCCTCATTTTGCTATTATTGGTTCATCTGCATTATTATTAGTAACAGCATTATTAAACTACATCTTCCCAGATGCTACGTTAGTGTTTACTTATGTAACAACAATTTCGACTGTATTATTTATTATCGTATGGGCATTAATTATTATTGCTTATATTAACTATCACAGAAAAAATCCTGAGCTACATAAAACTGTATCTTATAAACTTCCTGGTGGTAAATATATGGGTTACGCAATATTAGTATTCTTCTTCTTAGTATTTTGTTTATTATTTGTAAATGAAACAACTAGAAATGCTATTTTCTTAACTCCGATTTGGTTTATATTACTAGGTTTAATGTATTTGAGATATAGACAAGTTGCTAAGCATAATAAATAATTTAAAATTTTTATGAGATTATAATAGCCAGTAAATGAATTAACATAAAAATTCATTTACTGGCTTGTTATTTATAATAAACCTATTATCTAATAACTATATCTAATGTTTTAGAAAGTTAATTTATATCTTCTTCAATTTTAGACTCAAATTCATCTAATAAATCGCGTGCTTCATCAATCGATTCTGTACTCATTAATTGATGACGTAATTGACTTGCTCCTTTAATCCCCTTCACATAAATCTTAAAAAATCTTCTTAAACTTTTGAATTGTTGACTTTCATCACTTGAATATTTCTCAAACAATGATAAATGCAATCTAAACAAATTCAATAGTTCTTTACTAGTATGTTCACGGGGTTCTTTTTCAAAAGCAAACGGATTATTAAAGATCCCTCTACCTATCATCACGCCATCAACACCATATTTCATCGCAAGTTCATGTCCAGTTTTTCTATCTGGAATATCTCCATTAATCGTTAGTAATGTATTAGGTGCGATATCATCTCTTAATTGTTTAATTGCTGCGATTAATTCCCAATGCGCATCTACTTTACTCATCTCTTTGCGTGTTCGAAGATGTATGGATAAATTAGCGATATCTTGTTTAAAAACGTGCTTTAACCAATCTTTCCACTCTTCAATATCATAATAACCTAAACGTGTTTTAACACTAACAGGTAATCCACCAGCTTTAGTAGCCTGAATAATCTCAGCAGCTGTTTCAGGTCTTAATATTAAACCAGAACCTTTACCTTTTTTTGCGACATTAGCTACTGGACATCCCATATTTAAATCTATACCTTTAAAACCCATTTCAGCTAAACCAAAGCTCATTTCTCTAAACTGCTCGGGTTTATCGCCCCATATATGTGCTACCATAGGCTGTTCATCTTCACTGAATGTCAATCTTCCACGAACGCTATGAATACCTTCCGGATGGCAATAACTCTCAGTGTTTGTAAATTCAGTGAAAAAAACATCAGGTCTAGCAGCCTCACTAACAACATGTCGAAAAACGATATCAGTAACGTCCTCCATAGGTGCTAAAATAAAAAAAGGACGTGGTAATTCACTCCAAAAATTTTCTTTCATAATAATTAAACCTTCTTATAATAGTATATCTCAATTAATCCATGTTATATTACCACAAATTATAACCTTATTCAAAATGAAATTTTATAACTCAATTAACTTTCCTATTTGAAATTCTCATTTAATGAATTTCCTTCTAATGAAATGAAAAAACTGAGAAAAACTCTTCACGAGCTTATTCCCAGTTTAATCAACTATTGCGAATTTGCAATATCGCTTAGAAATATTATCTGTTCTGGCTCTCTTATCTTACTAGGTTAGCCATCATTCTTAATAATAAATTAATGAATTAAAGTACGTTAGCATACCCTTCAAATATTTTACCTTGGGCAGCATCTACTGTTACTAAAATACCATCTTTTAATTCTTTAGTAGCATTTTCAACACCTATAATTGTTGGAATACCTTTTTCAAGTCCAATAATCGCACTTGGTGATGTGATACCATTTTCTTCTGTAATTAATCCAACTGCTTGCTCAATATAAGGCACTAATGTCTCATCTACTGAATTAGTAACAATAACTGATTCACTTAAATCTACGCCTTCTAAATCACTTGCACTATTAGCAACTAAAGTTTTACCAACTACTGATCCACGACCGACACCTTGTCCTTTTGCAATTTCATCTCCAACTAAATGTAATTTCATCATATTAGTTGTACCTTTTTCACCAGTAGGTACACCAGCAGTAATAATAATTAAATCACCATTAGTAACTCTTCCAGTTTCAACTGCTGTAGCAACTGCATTATTTAATAGGTCATCAGTAGTTTTACGACCTTTTTTAATTACAGGATATGCACCCCAAACTAAAGCAAGTTGACGTGCAGTGTGCTCGCTTGGAGTAACCGCAATGATATCAGAATGTGGACGATATTTAGAAATAGTTACTGCAGTAGATCCACTTTCAGTTGCTGCAACAATAGCTTTAACTTTTAAATTTAAAGCAGTATGTGCAACTGAAACACCAATAGCATTTACTAATGAAGTTTCTACTAGTTTAGTACGGTCTGATAATAATTTTTTGTAATCTTGTGCCGCTTCAGCAGAAACCGCAATATTTCTCATTGTTTTAACAGCCTCTTCTGGATATAAACCAGCAGCAGTTTCACCAGAAAGCATAACTGCGTCAGTACCATCATAAATTGCGTTAGCAACGTCACTAGCTTCCGCTCTTGTCGCACGAGGGTTACGTTGCATAGAATCTAACATTTGAGTAGCTGTGATAACTGGCTTACCTAGTTTATTACATTTTCTAATTAAATCTTTTTGTACAATTGGTACAGATTCTGGTGGAATTTCAACACCCATGTCACCACGAGCTACCATTAAACCATCAGAAACTTCTAATATTTCTTCTATATTGTCAATACCTTCTTGGTTTTCAATTTTAGGGAAAATAGTGATATTATGATTGTTTTCTCTTTCAAGAATCTCACGAATATCTAAGACATCACTTGGACGTCGTACAAAGCTTGCTGCGATATAATCAACATCTTCTTTGATACCAAATAAGATATCATCAGCATCTTTATCAGTAATACCTGGTAAATTAACTTTTACACCTGGTAAATTTACGCCTTTTTTATTTTTTAATTCACCCGTATTTAAGATATCACATTTAACTTCGCCTTTTGTTTTATCGATGTCTTTTACTTGTAGTTCAACTAAACCATCATCAAGTAAAATGTAAGAACCTACTTGAACATCGTTGATTAAATCTTCATAAGTTACTGAGAATTTTTCAGGTGTACCTTCAACTTGAGACATACTAACGATAACTTCTTTGCCTTTTTCAAGCATAATTAAGCCATCTTTCATGTCATGTGTACGAATTTCAGGTCCTTTAGTATCTAATAAGATACCAATTGTTTTACCTAATTTATCAGCTACTTTACGAATCGTATCAATACGTGCTTTATGCTCTTCATGACTACCATGAGAGAAATTCAAACGCGCTACGTTCATACCAGCTTTCATTAATTTTTCTAACATTTCCTCAGACTCTGATGCAGGTCCAATTGTACATACAATTTTAGTCTTTCTCATTTTAAAAAGCCTCCTAAATTAAATAGATAACTCTTTCGCTAATTCATAAATATCAGTATTGAATTTATGGTCGTTACCATTGAAAATTTCATCAAATGGTGTAGCAGTCAATTTGTTATTCATAATACCTACTCCATGTCCAGAACGACCTTGTATTAATAAATCAACGGCGTAACCACCTAAGCGTGAAGCTAATACTCTGTCAGCACCTGATGGGCTACCACCACGTTGGATATGGCCCAGTACAGACACACGTGCATCAACATTAATATATTTCATTAATTGATCCGCACATTCTTGTCCACTCATACTGCCCTCAGCTACCATGACGATTGAGTGTTTTTTACCTCGTTTGATACCTTTTTCTATTTTTTCGGCAATATCTTTAATATCTGTATTGGCTTCAGGAACTAATATTGTTTCAGCACCAACTGATAAGCCAGCCCATAATGCTAAATCACCACAATCACGTCCCATAACTTCTACAATAAAAGTTCTAGCATGACTTGAAGCTGTGTCTCTAATCTTGTCTACACTATCAATAATTGTGTTCAACGCTGTGTCAAACCCAATAGTGAAGTCAGTACCATTAATATCATTATCAATAGTACCTGGAATTCCTATTGTTTTAATATCTTTCGTTTCTTCACTAATACGTTGGGCACCTCGGTAACTGCCATCTCCCCCAACTACTACTAGTCCCTCAATACCACGTTTGTGTAAATTCTCTATACCTTTTTGTCTTACACTCGCCTCTTTAAATTGTGGACATCTTGCAGAGTAAAGGAAAGTTCCTCCACGTTGAATTGTATCCCCTACTGAACCCAATTCAAGTTTATGAATATTGTCATCAAGTAACCCTTGATAACCTTGATAAATTCCATAAACTTCAATGTTGTTATAAATCGCCTTACGCACAACTGCTCTAACAGCAGCATTCATGCCTGGTGAATCTCCACCACTAGTTAAAACCGCAATTTTCTTCATGACGACATTCCCTTTCCTAACTAGATTTCTCTTTAATAATAAATTACCACAATTTTTTTTAGTGTTCCATCAATATAGGTGCACAAAATTCATGTAAACGTTTTATAATCAATATTTCTTTTCGAAATAAAAAAAGGGTGAACAATATTCAACAAGAATCAATTGTTTCACCCCTATAGGGAAAACTACAGCTAGAAAAATATAATAAAGGTTCCTTCACAACTTAATTTGCAACTGTGTTTTCAAAGTAGTTTTAAATATTAATTTGTATGTGTCCCAGCCCAGCTATTTTTCAATAAAAGCACCGATATTTCTAAACTTATTAAATCTATCTTCAACTAATTCATCAGCACTTTGTTGTTGAAGTTGTTCTAATTGATTTACGAATGCTTGCTTAATATCAATAGCTTGTTGTTCTATATTATTGTGTGCACCACCTAAAGGTTCGTCAATCACACTATCAATAACGTTTAAATGATGTAAATCTTTTGCAGTAATTTTCATAGTTTCGGCAGCCATTTTTGCTAATGAGCTATCTTTCCATAACAGTGCCGCTGCTCCCTCTGGGGAAATAACAGAATACGTACTGTTTTCAAGCATCATAATTCGATTAGCTATACCTATTCCTAGTGCGCCACCACTACCACCTTCGCCGATAACGATAGCTATAACTGGCACTTTTAGTGATGCCATCTCAACTAAGTTTCTAGCAATAGATTCACTTTGTCCGCGTTCTTCAGCAGCTTTACCTGGATAAGCACCTTTAGTATCAATGAAAGTAAAAATAGGTCTATTAAATTTCTCTGCTTGTTTCATTAATCTTAATGCTTTACGATAACCTTCAGGATGCGCCATACCAAAATTTCGATATATATTATCCTTAGTATCTTTACCTCTTTGTTGGCCTATAACTGTAACAGGGGTACCGTTTAAATACCCAATTCCACCAATCATTGCAGGGTCATCTCTAAAATTACGATCTCCATGTAATTCAATAAATGAATCGAAGATATATGGAATATAGTCTAATGTCGTAGGTCGTTCTTGGAGACGAGCAATTTGCACTCTATCCCAAGGCTTAAGATTGGTATATATTTTTTTGGTTTCTCTATCAAGTGATGCTTCAAGTAAATCAATTTCATCTTGTAAATCTACATCATTTTTTTCTTGAGATTGCTTAAGAGATTCAATTTTATTTTTTATTTCAAAAAGTGGTTTTTCAAAATCAAGCATCTTTATTCACCTCTTGGTGCAATTTTAATAATTGAGCAAGTGTTTCTTTCATCTCTTTACGGTGAACAACTTTATCAAGTTGACCATGCTCAAGAAGAAACTCTGAAGTTTGGAAATCATCTGGAAGTTTCTCATTTATAGTTTGCTCAATAACACGTCGACCAGCAAATCCAATTAAGGCTTTAGGTTCACTTAAATTGATATCCCCAACAGATGCAAAACTAGCAGAAACACCACCAGTTGTTGGATGCGTAAGATAAGAAATATATAATAATCCGGCATCTGAGTGTCGTTTCAGTGAAACACTCGTTTTACCCATTTGCATCAATGAAATAATACCCTCTTGCATCCTAGCACCACCACTTGCAGAAAATAATATGAATGGTAGTCTATGTTCTGTTGAATAATCAATAATTCGACATATTTTCTCACCAACAACTGAACCCATACTTCCCATTCTAAATCTAGCATCCATAACAGCTACACCAAATTGAACACCATCTAGTTTGGCAGTACCGGTTACAACCGCTTCGCTTAAATCAGTTTTTTGTTGGTCTTTTTCAATTTTTTCTTGATAACCAGGAAAGTCTAAAGGATTTGCTGATGTCATTCCTTTATCAAATTCAACGAAACTATTTTCATCAGTTATTGCTTCAATTCTCTTATATGCAGGTAATGCAATATGGTGATCACAGTTAAAACATACATTTAAATTCTCATTTAATTCTTTTGTATACATTATTTTTTTACATTTTGGA
This sequence comes from Staphylococcus sp. GDX7P312P, assembly GCF_008385775.1. Lineage (NCBI taxonomy): Bacteria > Bacillati > Bacillota > Bacilli > Caryophanales > Staphylococcaceae > Staphylococcus > Staphylococcus sp. GDX7P312P. The sequence continues at coordinate 31,970 of NZ_VUKI01000056.1, forward strand.
CATTTAGTCATAATACCTGCTGGTACTTCATTTTGTTTTGAATCTTGAACTGTTAAATATTTTCGTTTTTTACTACTACGATTAAAAAAGTCTTTAAACATTCGTAAACCTCCACCTAACCATACAACCTTAATTTATTACATCTCAATTTAATATATGATCGAACATAAAATATGAGTTAGAAATAATACATGTCTTTGTTTTTTATTAAAATTGTTGCAATTCTAGGTTATTTCAAGTCTGTTAATTGCATTGTTTTATCATAAACTTTTTGAGGATCCACTTCAATTCTTGCCACGCCAGTTTCCATTGCAGCTTTTGCAACTTCACGTGCAACTGAAGGAGCTACCCTTTTATCGAAAGGACCAGGAATACAATAATCCGGATTTAACTCATCTTCATCTATAAGATTAGCAATCGCTTCAACCGCCGCTTTCTTCATATCTTCATTTATGTGTGTTGATTCAGTGTCTAATGCACCTCTAAAAATACCTGGGAACGCAAGTACATTATTAATTTGGTTTGGAAAATCTGAACGACCTGTTCCTACAACTTTAGCGCCTGCTTCTTTAGCATCATCGGGCTTGATTTCTGGATCTGGGTTAGCCATTGCAAAGATGATTGCATCATCCGCCATTGATTTAACCATGTCTTTTGATAGTAAGTTAGCAACTGAAACACCTATAAATACATCAGCATCTTTAATTACATCTTGTAATGAACCTTCAATTTTATCTTTATTTGTGAATTTAGCTACATAATCCTTAGTGTCATTCATACCATAAGATCGACCTTCAAAAATAGCACCTTTTGAATCGCACATTATCATATTTCTGACACCGTAAGAATCTAATAATTTAACAATTGCAATACCTGCTGCACCTGCACCATTTAACACAACTTTAATATCAGATAAATCTTTATCAACAATTCTTAGTGCATTGATTAAACCAGCCATAGTAACAATCGCTGTACCATGTTGATCATCATGGAAAACTGGAATATTAGTTTCTTTTTTAAGACGATCTTCTATTTCAAAACATCTTGGTGCTGAAATATCTTCTAGATTAATTCCTCCATAATTAGGTGAAATTAATTTAACTGTTCTAATAATTTCTTCTGTATCTTTAGTATCTAAAGCGATAGGTACACCATTTATACCTGCAAAACTTTTAAAAAGAACAGCTTTACCTTCCATAACAGGAATACTAGCTGAGGCACCAATATTACCTAAACCTAAAACTGCAGTGCCATCAGTAACAACAGCCACAGTATTTCTTTTAATCGTGTAATCATATACAGTTCTTGGATCTTCATGTATTTCTTTACACGGTTCTGCTACGCCTGGTGAATAGGCTAAACTTAATTCTTCTTTATTAGTAACTTTGATATTAGGTGTAATTTCCAACTTACCTTGATTTTCTTTATGCATTTGTAATGCATCATCTCTTAAAGACATTAAATCAACCCCTGTTTATTTACTAAAATATCGAAAGTTCATCAGTATAATGAATATATATTCTCTGCATTTAAAATTTTTAAGATAAAATAAACTGATGACTTTATTTTATAAATCATCAGTTTACTATATCATAATTTTTTTATACATAAAAGTTATAAAATTCTTATATCTTTTGGATCAAAAGCCTCAACAAAGTTTTTAATTTCATTCGATGTTTTATCCATACTACCCAAATAATCAAGTTCTCCAGTTTGTTCATTATATATATTCACTTTAATCATATGGTTGTTTTGATGATCATTAAGAATTTGTTTAATTTCATCTAAGTTTTGAATGTTTCTTAAAATAATTTGAGATGCCTCATTTATTTTAGTTACTTCAAAATGTTCAACTGAATCCATTTGATTTAAAATGAGCTGCAATTGTTGTTTTCTCTTTTCAAATTTCCCCCAAACAATATACATTTCTCTCTCATTTAATTGAGTTTCATACCGTTTGAACTTATCTGGAAATAAAACTGCATCCATCGTATGTCGTCCATCATTTAGAACTAAAAATGCCATATTTTGACCATTCTTGGTCCTTATTTGTTTGATTTGATCTACTTGAACCAAAATAGGTTTGTGATTAACAACATTACTTAGTGTATAGATACCTAAATATTGCTTTTTATTAAATTGCTTTTCAACTGGATGATTAGAAACATAAAATCCTAAGTATTCCATTTCGTAACTACTAATCATTTGATCACTAAATTCCTCTTTATCAGTGTAAGCTTGCTTAGGTGTTAAAATATCCATTAACAAATCGTTTTGTTCTACATTTGACACTTCATCTAAAACTTGATCAATAGAACTTAATAAAGTTGAACGTGTTTTTCCAAAAGTATCAAAAGCACCTACCAATATTAATGATTCAAGTAATTTTCTAGTTTTTATGCGATTTGGTATTCGTCTAGTAAAATCAAAGAAATCTTTATACTTACCATTTTGATACCTTTCATCAACAATTGATTTAACGCTCTGATAACCAACACCTTTGATAGCACCTAAGGATAGATAAATATTTGATTTAGTTGCTCTATAATACCAATGGCTTTCATTAATATTAGGAGGCAAAATTTTCAATTTTTGATTTTTAGCTTCATCAATTATGGCCGCTGTTTTAGATTCATTACCAACGACATTACTCAAAATATTAGCGTAAAAATAATTAGGATAGTGAACCTTCAAATATGCCATGATATATGCAATTTTTGAATAACTTACTGCATGCGCTCTAGGAAATCCATAATCAGCAAACTTAAGAATTAAATCAAATATTTGTTTACTTATCTTCTCATCATATTTATTTTTTATCGCACCTTCAACAAAATGTTGTCTTTCACTTTCTAATACTGCTCTATTCTTTTTACTCATGGCACGACGTAGAATATCAGCTTGTCCATAACTAAAGCTAGCAAATTGACTAGCGATTTGCATAATTTGTTCTTGATAGATTATTACACCATACGTATTTTTAAGTATGGGTTCTAAATCAGGATGTATGTATTTAATTTCACTTTCGTTATGTCGTCGTGAAATATAAGTCGGAATTTCTTCCATAGGTCCTGGTCTATATAAAGACGTAACCGCAACGATATCTTCAAAATGTTCAGGCTGAAGTCGTTTTAATACTTTTCTTACACCTTCGGATTCAAGTTGGAAGATTCCAGTTGTATCTCCCCTAGATAATAACTTAAATACATCTACATCATTAAACGGTATCTCTTCAATCTCTAGAGTAATATTTAAATCTTTTTTTACTTGAGTGATAATTTGATGTATGATAGATAAATTTCTTAACCCCAAAAAGTCAATCTTTAGTAGACCAATTCGCTCTGCCTCTGTCATCGTCCATTGCGTCAATAAACCAGTATCGCCCAATGTTAGTGGTGCATAATTATATAGAGGTTGATCATTAATAATAATACCTGCTGCATGTGTTGAAGTATGTCTAGGTAAGCCTTCTAATTTCTTACTTAATTCAAACCACTTTTCATGTCGATGATTTCTATGTACAAATTGCTTAAATTGCTCATCCTCATATGCCTTATCTAAAGTTATACCAAGTTGATGAGGTATTAACTTAGAAATTTCATTTAAAGTTTTATCATCAAATCCAATTATGCGACCTACATCTCTTGCAACGGCCCTAGCCAATAAATGTCCGAATGTGACAATACCCGAAACACGATGTTTTCCATATTTGTCTTGAACGTATTGAATGACTCTTTCCCTACGCGTGTCTTCAAAATCAATATCTATATCTGGCATTGTTACACGTTCAGGATTTAAAAAACGTTCAAATAATAGATTAAATCTAATTGGATCTACTGTAGTAATGCCGAGTAGAAAGCTAACTAATGAACCAGCTGAGGATCCTCGCCCAGGACCAACCATAACATCATGTGTTTTAGCGTAGTGAATTAAATCACTCACAATTAAAAAGTAGTCTTCAAAACCCATTTCAGTTATAACGCGATATTCATGTTCTAATCTTTTTGTATAGCGTTCATCATGATCTAATTCCATCTTCTTTAAACTTGATTGGAGTTGTGACCATAAATACTCTTTTGAGGAACTACCTGATGGTGCATCGAATTTAGGTAGTAAATTTTGATGATATTCTAATCTTGCACTACATAAATTAGCTAGTTCAAGTGTATTATTCCATACCTCTCTGTCTATATTTAATGTTTCTAATTCATTTTGATTAGGAAAATGTTCCCCAATATCTTCAGTATCATTAACCAAATCTATCTTAGTATTATTTTTAATTGCTTCAAGTGCTGGAATCGTCTCAACATCTTCTTGATTTAAGTATCGTGCATTTTCAAACCAAACTACTTTTATATTATTATAAAATGCTAAGTCGCTTGAATGATTTATAAATATATTTTGGTGGTTTTGAAATTGTTCAACTATAGAATAATGAGATTGATTTGCTTGTTTAAATATGATTGCTATATTTGTTGAATACTTTTTTAACCACTCAACTGATATAACGTCTTTTTGCTTCATTTTAATTGCAGAAGAGAGTTGAAATAGTGATCTTAAGCCATCATTATTTATAGCTAAAACCACAGTCTCAATTGTATACAAACCATCCGTAACGTTAACTGTCATTCCAAAAATTGGTTTAATATTGGCTTTAATACAAGCATCATAAAATTTAGGGAAGCCATATAAGACATTAGTATCAGTAATCGCTAATGTATCATAATGATTATGTTGTGCTTTTTTAACTACATCATCGATTCTCAAACTAGAATTTAATAAATCATATGCTGTATGAAGATTTAAATGAGCAACCATGAATGACTTCCTTTCTTAAATTTATAATTTCTGACGTAAAGCTTGTGCTAATTCTTCAAATTCACCCCAACTATAGACTGACACACCTGATGCATTTGGGTGGCCTCCCCCACCAAATTGATTAGCGACATCATTAATAGTGATCCCTTTAGATCGAATACGACATCTAATTTGATCTCCCTCATCTACACCAAACATCCATATTTTTAAACCGCTAATATCCGCAACTGTATTTACAAATTGAGAAGCTTCATTAGGCTGAATGTCAAACTGCTTTAAAACATCATTAGTTATTTTAATTTGACAATATTCATGTGAAGCTGATAGTTCAAAATTTTGTAAAATATATCCTTGGAAAGGAATTAATTTAGGATCTTTTTCGGACATTTTATTTAATTCGGCATTATGATTGAATGGATATGCCAATAATTGACTAGCAACTTCCATTGTATGGGGTGATGTATTACTGAATAAGAATCGCCCTGTGTCTCCAACAATACCTAAATACAATACTCTAGCTACTTGTTCATCAATTATACTTAGATCATTAAAATGTGCGATGAAATCAAATATAATTTCACTTGTAGAAGATGCCTCAGTATTAACAAAATTTACATCACCGTATTGATCAGTAGCAGGATGATGATCTATTTTAATTAATGACTGTCCCTTTAAATATCTTTGATCATCAATACGTGGTGCATTTGCAGTATCACATACAATTACAAGTGCATCACTATATACACTGTCATCAATTTCATCTAAGTCTCCTATAAATGATAATGATGGTTCAGCTTCACCTGCAGCATAGACATTTTTTTCGGGGAATTTTCGTTCAAGATATAACTTTAATCCAAGTTGTGAGCCATAAGCATCTGGATCAGGTCTCACATGTCTATGAATAATAATTGTTTCTGCCTCTTTAACTCTTTGCATGATTTCATTAAAAATTTCTACCATTGTTATATCTCCTTAAATTAGATTTATTACTTTAAAATTAAATACTTTGCATATCCTCAAACATCTGACAAATTATCATTGCATTTGCGACTTTTTCATTCCCGCTTACCATCGCGACTTCCAATTTAGCAAAGTTCCTTCCAACATCGAGCATGTCATATTGAACTCTAATTGATGCTTCAATTGGCACAGTTTTAATATAGATGATATTTAAACTTTCAATCATAACATCTACCTTTTTATATTTTCGCAATTCATGTTTTATTGTTTCTTCAATAATAGCGACAAATACAGCCTTACTTAATGTGCCATATTGATTGGTTAATAACGGAGAAACCTCAACCGAAATATCATTTTGTGAAATCGTAATATGTTTCGCTATTTGATCATTAATCGTCTCACCTATTTGAGGTTGTCTGCCAATAAGTTGCATCGCTTTTAATACGTCATCTCTCGTTATTACACCTATTGCTCTTTTATTCTGAGTTACGGGTAATATCTCAATTCCTTCCCAAATCATAATGTGAGCACAACTCGCTACCGTTGTATTTAATTCAACATTGATAGGACGTTTCGTCATTACTTTAGCAATGGTATCATCTGAGTTCATTTGAATGACTTCCTTACTCGTAACGATTCCAACTAATCGCCAATCTTTATCTACGACTGGAAACCTTGAATGACCTGTAACTTTGGCACGTGATTTATAATCTTCAATACCCATTTCATCAAATATAACCGTCATATCGTTAATTGGTTTCACTATATCTTCAACTATTAAAATTTCTTTTCTAATCATTTGATTATACATTGCTCTATTAATAATATTGGCTACAAGAAATGTATCATAATTTGAAGACAGGATTGGTAAATCATGATTATTAGCATAATCAATAATTTTTTGTGTCGTTTTAAAACCTCCAGTTATAAGTACGCCACTACCTCTTTTTAACGCTTCTAACTGAACATCAGGCCTATTACCTACGATTAACAATGTATGATGACTTAAATATTTAACCACATCTTTAAGTTCCATTGCACCTATCGCAAATTTTGAAACACTTTTTGTTAATCCATTTTTACCACCAATGATATCTCCATCAATGATTTTTAAAATTTCTTTAAACGTAAGGTTCTCAATCTCCTCACGATTCTTTTTATCAATACGTACTGTACCTACTCTATCAATGGTAGTTACTAACCCAAGTTGTCCGGCATCTTTTATAGCTCTATATGCCGTCCCCTCAGATACTTTCATTACTTTGGCAACTTTCCTGACAGAAATTTTTTGGCCAACATTTAACGATTCTATGTATGCTATGATTTGTTCATGTTTAGTCATTGATAATACCTCTTTATAATGTACAGTGTTTTATTTATTATAACTTTTTAATCATAAAAAATCGATTTAGAAAATGTAAATTAATTAGTTTTAAAACGCTTCATCAGTTTGATTTTTTATTAATTAATAAATCAAGTTATGTTAATTAAATCTTTAATTATTTTAATTATATACATTGGTAAAATTAAAATATTTTATATATAATTGTTTATGAGGAGGGATGACCTATGTATAAAAATATTTTATTAGGTGTAGATACTCAATTAAAAAATGAGAAAGCGTTGAAGGAAGTATCAAAATTAGCAGGTCCAGATACCGTAGTAACTATTTTAAATGCGATTGGTGAACAGGATGCACAAGCATCAATTAAAGCTGGTACGCATATTAATGAATTGACTGAAAAACGTAGTCAATTGCTAGAAAAAACACGAACTACTTTAGAAGACTACGGCATTGATTATGATCAAATCATCGTGCGTGGTAACCCTAAGGACGAATTAGTGAAACACGCTAATAGTGGTAAATATGAAATCGTCGTATTAAGTAACCGTAAAGCTGAATCTCAGAAAAAATTCGTATTAGGCAGCGTAAGTCACAAAGTAGCTAAACGTGCTACCATCCCTGTATTGATTGTAAAATAGTTAGTACAATTTCAAAAGATGCGTCAAAATAATAGCACAAAGATGATTGTTCATGTATAAATCACCTTTGTGCTTATTTATTTCATTAAACTAATTAATTACTTCATTTATATTTACATTTATTAAAATGATACAGACTCACCAGGTTCTAATATTTGTACTTCACCTTCATGCACTGCATCCTTAAATTGCTGTGGATCTTGTTCAATTAATGGGAAAGTATTGTAATGAACTGGAACCGAAATCTTAGGTTTAACAAATTCATTAATTGCATAACTTGCATCATCAATACCCATAGTAAAGTTATCTCCAATTGGAACAAAACATACATCAACAGGGTGTCTTTCAGCAATTAATTTCATATCACTAAACAATCCTGTATCACCCATGTGATAAATCGTTTTACCTTCAACTTCTAATATAAGTCCCATTGGCATGCCTAAGTAAACAGGGATACCATCTTCATGTGTGAAACTTGAACTATGGAAAGCTTGAACATATTTAACGCTACCAAAATCAAATTTAGCTTTGCCACCGATATTCATACCATGAACATCTTCTACACCGTGATAAGTACTTAAATACCCTTGTAATTCAGCAGAACCTATAACAGTTGCGTGATTACGATTTGCTAACTCAACTACATCGCCAAAGTGATCAGCATGACCATGAGTTAAAATAATATAGTCTACATCTAATGTTTGTTCATCTAAATCACATTTGTCATTACCCGAAATAAATGGATCTACAATTACTTTTTTACCATTACCTTTAAAATAAATCGTTGATTGCCCATGAAAAGAAAGTTTCATAATTATAGCCTCCTATTGCTTGATTATTATAATTATACCCTAGCTATTAAAGATATAACATGAAACTAAAAGAATCGCTTATTGCATTAAATAATTTTGAATTCTAAGCTGATTAGACGTAAAATTAACATAAATACTTAATGGAGATGATTGAATGAGTAAAATCGAAAAAATAACTAAACAATTACAACATGAACAAGCTGACGCTGCATGGATAACAACTCCTCTCAATGTATTCTACTTCACTGGGTATAGAAGCGAACCTCATGAGAGACTATTTGCACTATTAATTACAGCAAATGGAGATCAAACCTTATATTGTCCAAAGATGGAAGTTGAAGAAGTTAAGAATTCTCCATTTGAAGGAAAAATCATTGGCTACTTAGATACTGAGAATCCTTTTGAAATTGATCCGTTATCTTTTAATAAGTTATTGATTGAAAGTGAACACTTAACAGTAAAACGCCAACGCGAGTTAACTCAAAACTTTGGTGTTCAGCACTATGGCGATATTGATCAAATAATTAAAGAATTACGTAATATTAAAAACGAATCCGAAATTGAAAATATTCGCGAAGCGGCAAAGCTCGCTGACAAATGCATCGAAATTGGTACCGAATTCCTTAAAGTTGGTGTAACAGAACGTGAAGTAGTCAATCATATTGAAAATGAAATCAAAAAATTTGGTGTTAGTGAGATGAGTTTTGACACAATGGTATTATTTGGAGATCACGCTGCATCACCTCACGGGACACCAGGAGAAAGAAAACTTGTTAAAGATGAATATGTATTATTTGATTTAGGGGTTATATATAATCATTATTGTAGCGATATGACACGTACAGTAAAATTCGGAACCCCTTCTGAAGAAGCTCAAACAATTTATAATATTGTTTTAGAAGCAGAAACCAATGCAATTGAGGCAATTAAAGCAGGCGTCCCTTTACAAGAAATTGATAAAATCGCTAGAGACATTATAAGTGATGCTGGATACGGTGATTATTTCCCTCACAGATTAGGACATGGCCTTGGTTTAGAAGAACATGAATATCAAGATGTTTCAAGTACAAATTCAAACCTACTTGAAGCGGGAATGGTTATTACGATAGAACCTGGTATATATGTACCAAATGTTGCTGGAGTACGTATTGAAGATGATATTTTAGTAACTGAAAATGGTTATGAAATACTAACACACTATGATAAATAAAAATTAAAAATCCAGTTGAGTTTATAGTAAAAAACTATGCACTCAACTGGATTATTTATATTAAATCAATTATTAATCTTCTTTTAATGCATCTTCAACAGATGTATATTCTAAGCCCAACGCTTCAGCTACACCTTTGTGAGTTACATGACCTTTGTACGTATTTAAACCTAAAGATAATGCGTGGTTAGCTTTGAATGCTTCACGGTAACCCTTACTTGCTAATAATTGCGCATAAGGTAATGTTGCATTATTTAATGCAATTGTAGATGTACGAGGTACTGCACCTGGCATATTCGCAACTGCATAGTGAACAACACCATGTTTTACATATGTTGGATCATCGTGTGTCGTAATTTTATCTGTGGTCTCAAAAATACCACCTTGGTCAATAGCGATATCAACAATCACTGAACCATCTTTCATTTGTTTAATCATATCTTCAGTAACCAAGCTAGGTGCTTTTGCACCAGGGATTAATACGGCACCAATAACTAAATCACTTTCTTTTACTGCATTTTCAATATTTAATGGGTTAGACATAATAGTGTTCACACGGCCATCAAATAAATCATCTAATTCAGCTAATCGTTTAGGGTTTACATCTAAGATTGTAACATTAGCACCTAAACCTAGTGCGATTTTAGCCGCATTTGTACCAGCTTGACCGCCACCGATGATAGATACTTTACCTTTTGGTACTCCAGGAACGCCTCCAAGTAAAATACCCATTCCACCGTTAAATTTTTGTAGGAATTGTGAGCCAACTTGAGCAGACATACGTCCTGCAACTTCACTCATTGGTGTTAATAATGGTAATGAACGGTCAGGTAATTGAACCGTTTCATAGGCAATACCTACGACTTTATTATCAACTAACGCTTGAGTTAATTTTTCTTCATTAGCAAGATGTAGGTATGTAAATAAGATGAGTCCTTCTTTGAAATATTTATACTCTTCTTCCAATGGTTCTTTAACTTTAATAACCATTTCTACATCCCATACAGATGACTGTTCAGATACAATGTCAGCACCTGCATCTTTGTAATCTTTATCTTCAAAGAATGAACCTAAACCAGCATCTTTCTCAACAAGTACTGTATGTCCTTGCTCAACTAATGCATGTACACCACTTGGTGACAAACCAACTCTGTTTTCGTTATTTTTTATCTCTTTTGGAATACCAATTTTCATTCCATCCACCTCCATCACTATCGTAACGCTAAACCAATGAAAGCGCAATCAGAAAAAGTACACATTATTGTTAAAATATAAAGAGTAAAAATTCTGAAATTTGTGGTAATATATAAGTAAGAAAAGCTAAGGGGGTTATTAAGATGTTAACATACAAAAACATTTTAATCGCAGTTGATGGTTCACACGAAGCTGAGTGGGCTTTCAACAAAGCAGTAGACGTAGCTAAACGTAATGACGCTAAATTAACTATAGTGAACATTATCGATTCAAGAACGTATTCTTCTTATGAAGTATACGATGCACAATTCACTGAGAAGTCTAGAAGTTTCTCTGAAGAATTATTAAAAGGTTATCAAGAAGTTGCAACACGTGCTGGAGTAACTAACGTTGAAACTCGTTTAGAATTTGGTTCTCCTAAAGCAATTATCCCTAAAAAATTAGCAAGTGAATTAGGTGTAGATTTAATTATGTGTGGTACTTCAGGATTAAATGCCGTTGAAAGATTTATTGTCGGTTCTGTATCTGAAGCAATTGTACGTCACGCACCATGTGATGTTTTAGTAGTACGTACAGAAGAAATTCCTGAAGATTTCCAACCTGAAGTTGCGACTCCAGAATTTAGAAAACAATATTCATAATAGTTATATCTAACTATTCACTTACAAAGTGAGTTTAATATGGCGATAAGGTCTTTGACTTTATCGTCATTATTTATTTGTCACAATTTTATTAAAAAAGACAACATACATTGTCTAAGTACAATGCATGTTGCCAGTATTAATAAATTATAATTCGCCAAATTTAACTGTATCTCTGGCAATCATAACTTCTTCATTTGTTGGAATAACAATAACTTTAACTGGTGAGTGTGGGTAATTGATAAATCCTTCTTCACCACGGATTGCTTCATTTTTCTTAGGATCCCAATAGATGCCCATGAATTCTAAGCCTTCTAATACTTTAGCACGTACTGTTGAAGAGTTTTCTCCTACACCAGCTGTAAATACAATGACATCCACGCCATGCATTCTTGTAGCATAAGAACCAATATATTTATGAATTCTTGAAGCAAATACGTCTAGTGCTAATTGTGCACGTTCTTTACCTTCTTCTGCATCACTTTCAAGGTCACGTAAGTCACTTGATGTACCTGAAATACCAAGTAGACCTGATTCTTTGTTTAATACATTAAGAACTTCTTCGGCGTTTTGACCAGTCTTTTGCATAATGAAAGGAATTAATGCAGGGTCGATATTACCTGAACGTGTACCCATTGTAACACCTGCTAATGGAGTGAATCCCATTGATGTATCGATTGATTCACCACCATCGATGGCAGCAATTGATGCACCATTACCAATATGACAAGAGATAATGCGTAACTCTTCAATTGGTTTATTCATGATTTCAGCAGCACGTTGTGATACATATTTGTGACTTGTACCATGGAAACCATATTTGCGAATACCATAATCTTTATAGTATTGGTAAGGTAAGCTATATAAATAAGATTGTTCTGGCATTGATTGGTGGAATGAAGTATCAAACACTGCTACATGAGGAATGTTTGGTAATAATTTTCTGAATGCACGAATACCCATTAAGTTAGCAGGGTTATGCAATGGTGCTAATTCACTTAATGACTCAATTTGTTCTTCCACTTTATCTGTAACTAATGCAGACGTTGGGAATAACTCACCACCGTGCACGACACGATGTCCTGTACCAGCAATATCATTAATGTCATCAATGATGCCATGTTGTTTGAAACTGTCTAACATGATGTTAATTGCTTCTTCATGATCCTTGATATCTTTAACATCTTTAATTTTTTCACCATTCACTTCAATTGTGAAGATTGAATCTTTAATACCGATACGTTCGATTAAACCTTTTGTTACTAGAGTTTCTTCAGGCATTCTTATTAGTTGGAATTTTAAAGAAGAACTACCAGCGTTAATCGCTAAAACTAAACTAGACATATATTATTGTCCTCCAATTTATTAATTAATATCCATATTTATTTAACCATTAATACAGCCATAATTCAAGAATATCACAGTTTATTTTTGAGGATGATTGTCTTTCATCCAAGTATTTAATTCACCAATAAATCCTTGGAATTGATTAGGATTTTTAAAATCAGGAATATTTGCTAATAACACTTCAACTGGCTTAGTCTCATTCGATTTTTTCTTTTGTAAAATCAATATTGATTTACGCGCATTTTCGTTCTTAAATAACGTCTTAGGTAAATTTAGAAATGCTTGCATTTCTGTTTCTGTAGCAATGAAATTTTCCAACTGTTTTACATTGTCATCTTCAAAAATATTACTTGGAACTACTAAAAATGCGAAACCAGATTGTTTCAAGGCAGTAATTGCTTGTTCAATTAGTAAATAGTGAGAATAGCTATGCCCTTCTTTAAAACCTAATTGCATTTCATGACTTCGTTCATCTAGAGGATAATATCCTATCGGTAAATCGCCAATAACAATATCCGCTTCTTCTAAAGGTAACGGCATAATTGCATCCTGAGGATAAACATCAAACGGTATCTCCAAGAAATTTGCTAAATGTACACTAACTCTTGAAAGTACCGGATCAACTTCAATAAGATGATGCATTATTGTAGTATCCTTAAGCACTTCATTAACAGATGCGCTTAAATGGCCTGCACCACTAGCGATATCTACAACATGTAATTCTTCGTTTTTTTCAGTAAATTTTTGAACTAAAAATCCGAGAATTAAACCTATAGAATCGGGTGTTATTTGGTGATTGGCTTGAATTGTTTCTTCTTGCATTAAACTTAAATAAGCGAACTGAAATGCTTTTCTACGATCTTGTAATGTGGCTTGTTCTAATAATTCACGTTTATTACTATAAACATCTTCCATTGCTAATCCTAAATTCTCAATAAAACTTTGACCGTTTTGTTCATTTAAAGCTTTAGCTTTTTCATCTAATGTTTTGAAAAGCTTTTCCATGATTGTTTGTTCTTCACTCATAAACTTAATCCTCTCCATTAAAAAAGTGTCCATTCGGTTTATTTCTTAAAAATAATCAACGCTAATTTAAAGTAGCATTTCTGAAATAAATATGGACACTTTTACGTTATATCTATCATCTAAAAATTGATATTAAATGTTGCGATATGCTTCTAATGCAGCATCAAAGTTAGGGAAATCAGTACCTTCACTAACTAATTCTTTATATACAACTTTGTCATTGCTATCTAATACAAAAACAGAACGAGCTAATAATCTTAACTCTTCCATAACGACACCATATTGTTGACCAAATGATAAGTCTTTATGGTCACTTAAAGTAATAACGTTATCTAAACCATTTGATGCACACCATCTTTTTTGAGCAAATGGTAAATCTGCAGAAATAGTTAAAACAACACCGTCTTCTTGCGCCGCTTCTTCATTAAATTTACGAGTTTGTTGGTCACACACACCTGTATCAATAGAAGGTACAACGCTGATTAATTTCTTTTGACCTTTATAATTTTCTAAACTAACTTCATTTAAATCGTTATCTAATACTTTAAAGTCAGGAGCATGTTGCCCTTCTGATACTTCAGAACCAGCTAAATGAATTGGATTATTTTTAAAAGTAATTTGTGTCATGATGAAATGACCTCCTATAATATTTATCATTATATTGTTATCATACGACAGTCGTAAAACTTAAATCAATCATTTAAAACTGAATCATATCTAATGTTGAAGCAGTTGTAAAATGTAGTCATATGTGTTTTTCAAAATTAGAACTGCTGTAACGATGATAAAAAGTATCTTTACATAACCAACACCTTTGCTTATGGCAAATTGTGCACCTACATATGAACCAATTATCATACTTACAGCCATAATTAAGCCATACACAAAATCAACCTGACCTAAGATAATAAACAGAACTAATGCACCTAAATTAGAAGCAAAATTTAAGACTTTCGCATTACCTGCTGCACTTAAAAAATCAAATCCAAACATAAGCAAAACAAATAACATAAAAGAGCCAGTGCCTCCACCTAAGAAACCATCATAAAAGCCAATTATAAACATTAAAGATACAAAAATGATAGCTTTACCAATTGTTAGCTTAGAAAATGTGCGCACATTTCCCCAATCTTTTTTCATAATTGTATATATCAGTACAAGGCTCAATATAATGATAATTAAAGGCTTTAAAACTTGTGCAGGCAACATAGTAGCTAAACTAGCACCGCCTGCTGCAAATATAAACACAAATGGAAATAACTTAAGTACAATATTTAAATCTACTTTGCCTGAACGTATAAACTTAATTGCACTTGTAAGCGATCCAAATGAACTGGCTAACTTGTTAGTACCAAGCGCCAATGAAGGTGGCATTCCTATAGCTAATAGAGCTGGTGTTGAAATTAGGCCCCCACCACCTACTACTGCATCGATAAAAGCAGCTAAAAATCCAAATGCTATAATAATCAATATAATATTTAGTGTTATCTCCATGATGCATATCCCCTTTGTTTTTAATACTTGATTACTCTATTTTAGAATAACTCATCAATTAATGCATCAGTGTTTTGGTCTTTTTCGCTCTTATAATCTTTGTTAATCGTTAATGTTTCAATATTATCTGCTGCACGTTGAACCATTTCATCGAAGTTAAATACACTTTCATATTTAATTACTTTATCGTAATCTGGTTCAGTTACAGGATTTTTAGGAGTGAAAATAGTACAACAGTCTTCATAAGGTTGAATCGAAACATCAAATGTACCAATCTCTCGTGCTTTCTTGACAATATCTTCCTTATCAAGCGAAACAAGTGGTCTTAAAATCGGAGTAGAAGTCACATCATTAGTTGCATACATACTCTTTAATGTTTGACTTGCCACTTGTCCTAAATTTTCACCGTTAACAATCGCATTAGCCCCAACTTTTTCTAATACAATATCCGCTACACGTAACATCATGCGACGTGTTGATGTCATTGTGTATCTAGGATGAACTACTTTATTTATTTGTTTTTGTAATTCTGTAAATGGCACTATATGCAATTTTATTGGTCCCACTCTTTCAGAGAGGATACGTGTAAGTTCAATCACTTTATCTTTAGCTTTTTCACTAGTAAAGGGTGGACTATGGAAATGAATCGCTTCTATATAAACACCACGTTTCATAATTTCCATTCCAGCTACTGGAGAGTCTATGCCTCCTGACAACATTAAGAGTGTTTTACCGCCAGTGCCAACCGGTAAACCACCAGCACCTTCATAAATTTGAGTGAATACGTACACACCATCCATTCTTACTTCAACTCTTACGTTATAATCCGGTTGTTTCACATCAACCGATATATCTTCAGTTGCTTGTAAAATCGCACCTCCAAGTTCACGTTGTAAAGCATATGTGTCCATTGGAAATGACTTATCTACACGTTTAACATCAATTTTGAATGTCTCTCCCGGTTTAAAATCTTGAGCTAAATCAACACATAATTTTTTTATTTCATCTAATTCTTGAGATGTTTTATGAACAGGACTAATAGATTTAATACCAAATATTTTAGTTAAGCGATTGATTACCTCTTGTGCATCCGCTTCTTCAGTTAATGAGATATACATTCTATCTCTCTTACCTTTAACATGCGTTCCTTCTATAGTTTGTAAAGACTTAATGACGTTATCTTTCAAAGCATTTACAAACTTTTTCCGATTTGTTCCTTTTAAAGTCAGTTCACCATATCTAACTAATAAATGATCAAACTCCATTTACTTTAACAACTCCTTAATTTCTTTGTATATTGTTCCAAATTTCACTTTAAATTGATCAATATCTTCTTGAGTAGTCATATCTCCTAAGGATAATCTAATACTTCCTTCAATTTTATTATCAGGAAGTCCCATTGACATTAAAACTTCATTTAGTTTCCCTCTTTTAGATGAGCAAGCGCTTGTAGTTGAAACCATGATATCCATTTTAGAAAATGCATTAACTAAGACCTCACCTTTCACACCTGGAAACGCAATATTTAATATTTGCGGAGCACAATCCATAGGAGAATTGATATATACACCTCTAAACTCTTTTAAAAATTCACGTAATTCATGGTTGTAATCACTTAATCGTTGATTACGTTCATTTAAATTATCCATTGCTAAAGTTATTGCTTTCACTAGTGACACATTCATCGGCAAGTTCACTGTTCCACTTCTTACGCCGTATTCTTGTCCTCCGCCATGAACAATAGGCTCTAATTTATCTTTATTGTCAATTAATAGGAGACCTTGTCCTTTAAGTCCATTAAATTTATGGCCACTAAAGCTTACACTATTAACACCTTCAAGGTTCATTGTTATCTTTCCCAAAGCTTGAACTGCATCAACGTGTAAATGTACTTTAGGATATTCTTTTAATATGTTCACTATTTCATCAATAGGTTGAATTTGTCCCATAATATTATTCACATACATACAAGAAACAAGGCCGACCTTATCATTCATCAATGAAGCTAAATGTTCAATATCAACACGGCCATCCGCATTAACATCAACATATTTTAATACAAACCCATCTTCTTCTAAATATCTCATAACTTCTAAGACAGATGGATGTTCTAAAACGGAAGTAATAATTTCATTTGCAAATTGCTTTTTACGATAAGCAATACCTTTTAAAGCTATATTATTCGATTCAGTGGCACCACTTGTGAAAATAACATCTGTATTTTGTCCTATAGATAGCATTGAAGATATACGCTCCTTTGCTTGTAGAAGCACCTTCTCCGCTTGCAACCCCCACTTATGAGGACTATTTGGATTGAAATAAACAGTTTCATTTACTTTATTAAATGAATCGAGTACATCTTTATGAGGCTTTGTAGTGGCTGCATTATCAAAATAGATCACTTAAAACACTCTCTTTCATTCTCTATTAAATTATTTATTTACCCTTAGTAAATTTATCTTTTATAGACATATTATTCAAAAATAGATACTAAAGCATTATACTATTTTTAAATAAAAATAAAAGGCGTCGGACTCAAATTAAATGATTTTGAGTTGAAAACTTATTTAGCATTATTTATTAAGCGTTCTGAATTTAAATAACTCCTCTTGAATTCAATAACTTATTATAACTTTAAACAAATCAAAAAAGATGGGACAGAATTCATTATGAATTCATTGTCCCACCTCAAAATAGACTACTATTTATTTGCTTTAACCTAACACTTGTTAGTTACCAAAGTTATAAATTTTTATTGTCAATAAGACAAGCGAAATTAACCTTTGGCTACCTCATCTTCAATATATTTAGTAATTCCAGGTTCTACACTTTCAAGTGCTTGTTCTGAAATTTCAATTGATCGTTTGTAACGATTATTTTTAAACAAGCGTTCTGCTTCGTTTAAACTCTTATCTACATTATTATGATCTTTACGATAACGGTTACCATATTGAATTAAACGTTCTGCGTATACGGCATTTACCAATACATCATTTGCTTCATCTTCAAAAGTATTCATTTGAATAACAATTTTGGCAACTTTATCTTTAAGTTGTTTAACGTGAATTGGACGTTCACTAAATTGATCATTCGTTTCACGAACTTCATGGTCAATTTCATTTTTCATAATAATGAATCTTTCAGGTACACTTGTTAAATTTGAAGCTAAAAGTCGGCGATAAACTTCTTCTTTTTTAGATTGAATTCTTAAAAGATTATCTTCTGCCTCAGCTTCATCTTCTCTCAATTGAATAAGATGATTTTGTAATTTTTCTTGATTCTCATTAATTACTTTAACGTGATCGTCTAAATATTCTAAGTTGTCTTTAACTTCGCTATAACGTACAGCAGATTTAGCCATTTCTTTAAGAATTTCATCATAAACTGCTACTAAATTTTGAATTTCGTTCTCATGTTGTCTAATGCTATGAACATCACTTTCATTAATGAAATAATTCTCACGAATATAGTCAATTTCTGTACGTAATGTGTAATTCATCTCACGTGCTTTGAACAATTCATCAGTAATTTGTTCTTTAGTTTCTTCCACTTCATTTTTAGCTTTAACTTCATGCTCAATCAAATCATACATTTCATCAAGCTTATCATTAATTTGTTCAAGTTTATCGTTTGCATTATCTAACTCAAGACGACTGATCATAGGTTCTACAAAATTCAACTCTGTCTTTAAGCTTTGTAGCGTACCATCGATTTTAACGTGATCTAGATCATAACCGTTCATCTTTAAGTCACGACAACCATATTTCAAATCTTGAAATTGTCCAGGTAGTTCTTTTTGGGCTTCTCTAATTAATTCTGGAATTTCATCCATATACTTTTGGACTTCATTCATAGATTCATTTAGACCCATAATGTGGTTGTGTGCTTGAACGTAATTTCCTTCTTCTTTAAGTTCTTCATACTGTACAAGTTCTGGCTCAAATGATTCAATTCTTTTTTCAAGTGGTGAAGCTGCATCGCCAAACTGATGTCTGTTAGCTAACACATCACGCTTCATTTCTCGATAATTAGTCTTGCACTTTTCATAAACTTGTTCATTTTCCTTATGTAAAGAAACAATTTCATTAACATCTTCAACTTGTTGTTGATACCCAGCTTCGTATTTATCCATTAATTCATGTGCATCGTCAATGTCACTTTGAGCTCCAGAAAATTGAAACTTATCAAGTTGAATTTCAGCATCGTGGATTTTTTCCTCTACGGGTGCTAAATAGTTATTTGTATAGTCTAAGGTGTCTCTCTTAAAGGCATCATATTTTGTTCTAGTTTCACCTTTTAAATTTAATTCAGAAAGTTGTTTTAAATTTTCTTCAAAAGGTAATCTTTGAACTTTCAACTTACGTTCTTCAGCTTCTTCAACAATTTTTCGTTTGTTAGAACGTAAATAAAACATGATTCCTACAATGATTAAAACAATGATAATTATTGCTAATATTGTGTATAAAACCATCTCATTCTCCTCCTATATTATCATTATTATAACGCAAATACCGCTTTCATTAAAATAGTAAATGAATGAATTGATAGAATAAATTTTTCCATTTATACTTTTATTAAAAATAACAAAATGAGGTAAGCATATGCCATTAATAAAAGAAACAAATTATAATTTATTAACGAAACAGCTTCAAAGTTTAATCGAAGACGAACAGAACCTTATCGCAATTCTAAGCAATACATCAGCTATATTAAATGATAATTTAGATCAAATTAATTGGGTTGGTTTTTATCTAATTGAAAATGAAGAACTAATTCTTGGACCCTTTCAAGGTCATCCAGCTTGCGTTCATATTGCAATTGGCAAAGGTGTCTGTGGTACTGCAGTTGCAGAAGATAAAACACAGTTAGTTAAAGATGTACACGCGTTCCCAGGACACATTGCTTGCGATGCAAACAGTAAATCAGAAATAGTAATTCCAATTCATGTCAATGATGAAATAATTGGGGTTCTAGATATTGATGCACCTATCACAGATCGATTTACCAATGAAGATAAGGAAGGTTTAGAAGTTATTGTCAAAGTTCTTGAAAAACAGCTAACTAAATAAATAAAAAGTATTGACACTTTGTAAAATACTGTTACAATGAACTTTGTGTGAATTAACGAAAATAGCAGTTGCATATCAATAAGCTCTATGTTGTTCCCGATGAGGACGTGTCGCGTAACTGACGCTATAAGGTGAAGACACATAAAACAACATATCCTATTGGGCATGCAACACTCTTTTTTGTTTATTCATAACAACAAAAAAGAAAAAGGAGGAGTCTTAATATGGCTCGATTCAGAGGTTCAAACTGGAAAAAATCTCGTCGTTTAGGTATCTCATTAAGTGGTACTGGTAAAGAATTAGAAAAACGTCCTTACGCACCAGGACAACATGGTCCAAACCAACGTAAAAAATTATCAGAATATGGTTTACAATTACGTGAAAAACAAAAATTACGTTATTTATATGGAATGACTGAAAGACAATTCCGTAACACATTTGACATCGCTGGTAAACAACACGGTGTACATGGTGAAAACTTCATGATTTTACTAGCTAGTCGTTTAGACGCAGTTGTTTATTCATTAGGTTTAGCTCGTACTCGTCGTCAAGCACGTCAATTAGTTGGTCACGGTCACGTTGAAGTTGATGGTCGTCGTGTTGATATTCCATCATATTCATTAAAACCTGGTCAAGTTATCACTGTACGTGAAAAATCACAAAACTTAGACATCATCAAAGAATCTGTTGAAATTAATAATTTCGTACCAGAATACTTAGACTTTGATGCAGATAGCTTAAAAGGTACTTTCGTACGCTTCCCTGAACGTAGCGAATTACCAGCTGAAATTAATGAACAATTAATCGTTGAGTACTACTCAAGATAAGTTCATGATAATGAACAACCACCCTTCCTTATGGAATGGGTGGTTTTTTTATATCATAAATGATCAAAATGATTTTATATTCTAAAGATATCCTCTGGTAAATCAGAAATAATGCCATCTACGCCAAGGTTTATAAGTTTTTTAACATCTTTCCGTTTATTCACAGTATATGGAATAACCTTCAATGATTTACTATGTGCATTTTTTATAAATTTAGAATTAACTAATTTGTAATTAGGATTAATAAAATTTGCATAATCAGATATTTCTTCAAAATTTGGAGATTTATACCAATATTTCTTTCTACTAATAAGCAACCCTAATTGATACTCACTATCCAATGAGTTTAAACGTTTCACACAATCTTCATCAAAAGATTGAATGATTGCCTTATGTTTAGGAACTTTATATATTTCTAAAGCCTTTAATACAGCTTCTTCTATTCCGGGATATTGATGTGGAACTTTAATCTCAATAAGTAACTTTTTTGAAAAATTTTTAATTAAGGATAACACCTCTTCAAATGTTGAAATCTTAGTATTTCGAAAAGATTTATCATGTTTTACTCCAAAATCAAATGTTAACAATTCTTCAAGTGTATAGTCTTTTACTTTTCCTTCACCATTCGAAGTTCGATTAATAGTGTCATCATGTATAACAACTAAATGATTGTCTTTGCTGAAATGTACATCTATTTCTAACATATCAATATGTTGCATTAAAGCCGCCTTAAAACCAACAAGAGTATTTTCTGGAAATTGATTAGATAAACCACGATGAGCAACTATTTGAAATGCTTGATTAGGTTTATTAATTTTCATAAAAAGTCACCTTTCTTTAATTATGTCACACTTTAAACTACACTTAAATTACCATATTATAAGTGGAGGTTAAACATAAATGGTTAAGCATGATTTTAAAGTACAAACAAAATGGCGTGGTGGAAGAGAAGAAGTTGGAACTGTTAATGGAAACATTATTTCTGAACAAATTTCTATACCTGCACCGCTTGGTGGTAATGGAGTAGGTACAAATCCTGATGAATTATTAGTATCAGCAGCATCGTCTTGTTATATCATCTCATTGGCAGCAACATTAGAAAGAGCAAAATTTACCGACATCAATCTGATAAATGATTCAGTGGGTACTGCCCTATTCGAGAATGGTAAGTTTAAAATGGCTACAATAACACATTATCCTAAAATTTCAGTGACTGCGGAAGACAAAGCAAATCTTGAGAAACGACTTCCTAAATTATTAGAAATAGCTGATAATAATTGTATGATTTCGAATTCTATACGTAATAATGTAGAAATTAAAATTCAAGCGTCAATTCAATAATTGTTAAAATTGCGCTAGTTTCACCATGAATCTCATATAAACATGGTGATTGCTCTTTTAAATTATCAGAATATTTGGTAAAATGATTAAATCTTATACCGTGGGAGGAAATTTAATGAATTATTATGAACCACTTTTATTAACACCAGGACCTACTCCAGTTCCAAAGGAAATCAATCATGCTTTAGGTTTACCTATGGTTGGTCACCGTTCACCAGATTTTGAATCTATAGCTAAAAAAGCATTTAACAATTTAAAACCCATTTTTGGTACAGAAAATGAAGTTATGATTTTAACATCAAGTGGCACTAGTGTCTTAGAAGCAAGTATGTTAAATATAGTTAATCCTGATGATCATTTTGTCGTTATAGTGTCAGGTGCCTTTGGCAATCGTTTTAAACAAATTGCTGAGACATACTATGAAAATGTACATATATATAATGTGGAATGGGGTCAACCCATTGATGTTAAAGAATTCATAACATATCTTGACAATTTAAATCATCAAATCAGTGCTGTATTCACTCAATTCTGCGAAACGTCAACAGCTGTCTTACATCCTGTAGGTGAACTTGGTAAAGCACTGAAAACATTCGATCAAGATATCTACTTTGTTGTAGACGGTGTGAGTTGTATTGGTGCTGTAGATGTTAATTTAGAGCGTGACTACATAGATGTGTTAGTTTCTGGAAGTCAAAAAGCAATTATGTTGCCACCCGGACTAGCATTCGTTGCTTATAATGATCGTGCTTTGAATCGTTTCAAAGAAGTGAGTACACCACGCTTTTACTTAAATTTAAATAAATACTTTGACTCACTTCAACAAGATTCTACTCCTTTTACACCAAATGTCGGGTTATTTAGAGCTGTAAACGCTTATGCCGAATTAATTCATTCTGAAGGGTTTGAAAATACCATTAAACGTCACTATATTATTAGAGACGGTCTAAGATCAGCTTTAAATGCATTAGATTTGGAACTGCTAGTAGAAGATGATTTCGCTTCCCCAACGGTAACATCGTTCATACCAACATCCAAAGATGAATTAACTCATATTAAATCAACTTTAAAAACAAGATTTAATATTACAATCGCTGGTGGTCAAGGTAAATTGAAAGGAAAAATTTTACGTATCGGACATATGGGTAAAGTCTCACCTTTCGATATACTCTCAGTGATAAGTGCTTTAGAGATTATACTTACAGATTACCGTCAAACGAATTATATTGGTAAAGGCTTAACAAAATTTTCAGAGGTGATTCATAGTGAAGCATAATATTCTAGTGTCAGACCCTATTTCAACAGATGGATTACAAAGTTTATTAAACCATTCTGATTTTAACGTCGATATTAAAACTGATTTGGATGAACAATCATTATTAGATATTATAGGTAATTACGAGGGTTTAATTGTTCGTAGTCAGACGCAAGTGACTCAACAAGTCATTGAAAAGGCTAATAAATTGAAAGTTATCGCACGTGCTGGTGTTGGCGTTGACAATATTGATATTGACGCTGCTACTCTCCAAGGTATTTTAGTTATTAATGCACCTGATGGTAATACTATTTCTGCAACTGAACATTCAGTAGCTATGATTTTAGCGATGGCTAGAAATATTCCTCAAGCGCATGCATCTTTAAAAAATAAGGAATGGAATAGAAAAGCGTTTAAGGGTGTCGAACTTTATCAAAAAACATTAGGTGTCATAGGTGCAGGACGAATAGGTATTGGTGTAGCACAACGACTTCAAAGTTTCGGTATGAAAGTGTTAGCTTATGACCCTTATCTTACGGAAGATAAAGCACAACAATTAGGCGTTAAACTTGCTACTATAGATGAAATAGCTAGACAAGCTGATTTTGTAACAGTTCATACGCCATTAACACCTAAAACAAAAGGTATTGTAAATGCTGATTTCTTTTCAAAAGCAAAACCAACATTGCAAATTATTAACGTCGCAAGAGGCGGTATTATCAATGAAGATGATTTATTAAATGCACTAGATAATAATCAGATTGCACGTGCTGCATTAGACGTATTTGAAAATGAACCCCCTACCGATTCACCATTAATAGAGCATGAAAAAATCATTGTTACGCCACACTTAGGTGCATCAACTATTGAGGCTCAAGAGAAAGTTGCAGTATCAGTGTCAGAAGAAATTATAGATATACTAGAAAACGGTAATGTAACACACGCAGTCAATGCGCCAAAAATTAGTTTCAATGATATAGATGAAATAACACAACAATGGATTGAAATAGGTGAGTTATCTGGTGAATTAGCCATTCAATTAATTGAAGGTGCACCGAGAGAAATCAAGGTGACTTTTAATGGTGATGTCGCTAAACAGGAAACTGACTTAATTACACGCTCAATTGTAAAACAAATTTTGCAACAGGATTTAGGAGATCGTGTTAATATCATTAATGCTTTTGCACTTTTAAATGAACAAGGTGTAACACGTAACGTTGAAAAAAGAGCATCACAAGGTACTTTTAGTAATTATATTCAAGTTCATTTAGTTAGTGATACGGAAGAAGTAAAAATTGGTGCCACTGTCATAGCTGGCTTTGGCGCTCGTATTGTACGTATTAATGATTACTCTGTTGACTTTAAACCTAATGCCTACCAACTTGTTTCTTATCATGGTGACAAGCCTGGTATGGTCGGTTTAACTGGTCAGCTACTAGGTAGACATAATATTAATATTGCATCAATGTCACTTGGCAGAAATGTACAAGGAGGCCAAGCGATGATGGTATTATCAATTGATCAACCTGTTACTGAGGATATTATCAATGAACTATATGATGTGGGTGGTTTCGATAAAATATATGGAACTACACTCTCAGTCAAATAACTAATCTTTTTAAAGATTCACTACTATAACTACTTGAAATAATAATGCCCCTCTATGATGGATTTCACTTCATCATTGAGGGGCATATTAATACTAATGATTTAATATCAATTTATAATGAATTAACCTTTCAATAAAATATTTTTAATCAAACCTATATGATCAACAATATAATCCGCTTCATGATGCTCCAATTCTTTACGAGCCTCTTGCCCTTTTAACCCTGTTAATGTACCTATAAATGTAGCACCTATTTGTTTAGCACAGAATAAATCAGCCAGTGAGTCACCAACAATGATTACATCTTCTTTATTTACAATTTGATCTTGTTGAGTAATGAATTGTTTATAATTCTCCTTATTATTTCCATATAAAGTAGCTATGTAGCAAAAAGGATTAGGCTTACCTAGAGGTATAAAGTCAGGATATTCATTTTCAGCTTCCATAACATCACTTGCAGTAACAATGTGATTATCTGAAAAGAACGCTTTTAAACCTAAAGATTCAAATGGAACTAATGTCTCAGTTCTAGGTCTACCTGTAGCTATTGCAAGATGATAGCCTCTCTCTTTAAGAGAATTAAGTAATGACTTTATCTCTTCAATAGGTCTAAGAACTGTTTCGTGATAAATAAAACCATTAATGCCATCAAGAATAGAAGGCTTTTCTTCAACTTGTTCAAATAATTCAGAACCCAAGTATAATTCTTGGTATAAATCTCTAGCAACAAACCATAGAGGTCCTTTAAGTTTAAACAAACGCGCATCATTAACATTTAATTCTTTCTTAGCATATTGTTCTAACTCAGCATAAATATTATTTTTACCACCTTGACTATGATTAATAAAATTCATAGGAAGTTCATAATCGATTTTAAAATCTTTATTGATCAATGACTGAATGCCTTGAATACTTTTAGCTGAAAATTGATTATCTTCTATAATGTCTTTAATTTCTTGAACGGTAAATTGCTTTATTAATTGGATAAAATGTATGCAAAAAACGACAAATAACATATCCCAATTTGAATTTAATCCCATTGATTTTAATCGATTAAGAATTATATCATTATTAAATACTTTACTGCGAATATTATTTATAGTTTCGTCACTTAATGTATTTAATTTAAATGTTTTATCTAAACCTAAAAAATGTTCACTTTTAAGTAACGCCTCTATAGTTAAAGCTGACGTATCGAAACAACGTTCCTCACTTAAGAATACACCGTCTACATCAAATAAAATTGATTTCATGACTTTTCGCTCCATTATTTTTGAATATTCTGATACTTATAATCTTAACGTCTTATATCTCAATGTCAATAAATCTATAATAAAAAAACTGATGAATTCAAGGTAGCCTCCTAAAATTCATCAGTTAATTGAACAACACATATTTATCAATATGGTTATATCTTATCAAATCAGTAAGACATATTTTGTCTGTCTTAATACTTTTAAAAAATGAAAGTATAAATTTTACATTTGCTTTTCAATTTCATCTGCGACTTGCTGTACATGAGTGCCAATTATAACTTGTGCTGAGTGTTGACCATTTTTGGTTACGCCAACCGCTCCTGCATTTCTAATTTTTTGTTCGTCAATAATAGAATTATCCTTTAATTCCATTCTTAATCTAGTAGCACAATTGGTCAATGTAGTAATATTTTCACTACCACCTAATCCTTCTAAGATTTGACTTGCTGTGTGATGATATTTGCTTTTACTTGTAGTTTCAGCCCCATCTCTCTCAGTCGTATTAGAAGTTGGATCAGCTAATAAATTGTCACCACGACCAATTGTGTTGAGGTTAAAGATTTTAATGACAAATCTAAAGATAAAGTAATATAAAGCAAAGAATACAATGCCTTGAACTAAAATCATTAACGGATGATTAGCCACTGGATTGATTAGTGATAATGCGTAATCAATTAAACCTGCACTAAATGAGAATCCTGCTGTCCAATGAAATAGTGCAGCTATAAATAATGACAAACCGGTTAATAATGCATGGATTACAAATAATACCGGTGCAACAAACATAAATGCAAATTCAATAGGTTCAGTTACACCAACCATAAATGCAGAAATGGAACTTGCTATAAACCAACCATATACTTGTTTTTTCTGTGCAGATTCAGCGGTGTGATACATCGCCAACGCTGCAGCAGGCATACCGAACATCATAATTGGGAAGAATCCTGCTTGATATCGACCAGTAATACCTTTAATTGCATCTTGTCCAGTTTGGAATTTACCAATATCGTTAATTCCTGCCGTATCAAACCAGAACACAGCATTTAATGCATGGTGAAGCCCAGTAGGAATTAAAAGTCGGTTAAAGAAGCCGTATAGGAATGCACCGAATGGTCCAAAACCAACTAACCATTCACCAAATGCCACTATAGCTGAATATATAAATGGCCATGCGAATAATAAAATCACAATCAAAAAAGTACAATAGAATACTGTCATAATTGGAACTAATCGCTTACCACTAAAGAATGATAATGCTGTAGGTAATTCAACATCACTGAATTTGTTATAACAGTATGCTGCAATTAGTCCTATTATAATACCAATAAACACATTTGAATTATCCATCTTACTAAATCCGTCGTTTACAGCACTCTCTTTTATATTAAATAATGGTGCTACGAACTCAGGAGATAATACTTTAACGACCAGTGCATATCCCAAAGCACCCGCTAATGCGACTGCACCATCATTTTTCTTTGCCATACCAATCGCAACGCCAATTGCAAAGATAAGCCCTAGTTGGCCTAATATTGCACTCCCTACCGTACTGAAGAATAATGCCACTGTTGGTAATATATTTAATGCTTTAAGCAAATTACCAATTCCAACGATTATTGCGCCAGCGGGTAAAACAGCTACTGGTAGCATTAAGGATCTCCCTAAATTTTGAAAAAACTTAAACATTTCACTCACTCCCAAAACACATATTATTCAAATAATTTATATATAACTAAGATATGTATATAGTTCCTTTATTAATTTACCATAAATGTAAGCGCTTTTGATGTGTCAATTTTAAATCATTTTAAAAATATAATAAGCCTAAAGGTATCTATCACGCTAAAGCTCTTAAACCTATATATGTAAAATTATAAATTTAAATAAGTTTAAAAAAATAACAAGTCTCATATTAAATTCACCGAAATTAATTAAGTGAATATTTAAAAACAAAAACACCCTATTAAAATAACTATTAGAGTCATTAAATAGAGTGTTTATTGTTAATTAGTTACTATAATTTATTTTTCTAGACTATCTTGAATTAAGTGTAGTTCTTTTTGTAATTGTGCTGTACGTCTTTCAATTTCATGTGTTAAATAATCTATTTTTTCATTTCTTTTTAAATCTTTAGGAATATCTGATTGATAAATTGGCTCACCAAATTTAATAAGTGCCTGACCAGTAATTAAACCATGTAATTTTTTAGGTCCAACATAGGCTGCTGGTAAAATTGGCGCTTTGCCTAACATTGCAATAGTTGAAGCGCCTCTTTTTAATGGAGCCCCTTCCGCTGATGTACGATGTCCCGTTGGGAAGATACCGACAGTTTTATTTTCTTTTAACAAATTAACTGGTCTTTTCAATGTACTTGGTCCTGGATTTTCACGGTCAACAGGAAAAGCATTCAATGAAGTTAAAAATTGACCAAACCATCTATTATTAAATAATTCTTTTTTAGCCATGTAATGAATTTCATTAGGAACTAATGCCATACCTAACATGATCACTTCATTATAACTTTCATGAGTACATGTTACTACGTATTTGTTATCTTTAGGAATGTTCTCCTTTCCAATAACATATAATGATTTAGCCATTTTAATTAATATAAAATCTAATAGTCTACTTATAAATTGATACATTATGTCACCTGCTTATTGATTTCTATACTTTATTGATTTTATCATTATCCTTATATATGAACAACTTATCAAAAGATACATCTAAAGTCTGATAGTGGATTACTGGCAATATTTGATTAAACCTTTCATAATTAAATAAAGGGTTAATATTAAAATGGAGGTTAAAAATGTCTGAATTTAATCAAGAGAATCAATCAAATTATAACAACTATCAGCAACCTCAACCTGGAAAACCTAAATTCCCATGGTTTAAAACAATTATCGTTGCATTAATTGCTGGTGTGATAGGTGCTTTACTCGTCTTAGGTGCAAGTAAAATAATGGGATTAGTTGGAATAGATAATGGTGGTGCCCAAGTTCAAGAAGCGAATAATAGTAAAGGTGGAAATGTATTAGACGGAAAAAGTGATAAATATAAATCTGTTAATGCAATGATTAAAGATGTATCACCTGCGATAGTTGGTGTCATTAATATGCAAAAAGCTAATGGTTTAGAAGATTTTTTACAAGGTAAATCATCATCTGAATCTGAAGAAGCAGGTATTGGTTCAGGTGTAATCTACCAAATTAATAATAATTCTGCTTACATTGTGACAAACACCCATGTAATAAGTGGTGCATCCGAGATTAAAGTACAATTACATAGTGGTAAACAAGTTAAAGCGAAGTTAATTGGGAAAGATACTGTATCAGATATAGCTGTTTTAAAAATAGATAATACTAAGGGTATTAAATCAATTAAATTTGCAAATTCTTCAAAAGTACAAACTGGAGATAGTGTTTTCGCTATGGGTAATCCTCTAGGTTTGGAATTTGCTAATTCAGTTACTTCTGGAATTATTTCAGCAAATGAGCGTACAATTGAGTCAAATACTACTTCTGGTGGTACTAAAGTTAACGTCTTGCAAACTGATGCTGCAATAAACCCTGGTAACTCTGGTGGTGCATTAGTAGATATTAATGGTAACTTGGTTGGTATCAACTCTATGAAGATAGCTGCTGAGCAAGTAGAAGGTATTGGTTTTGCTATTCCAAGTAATGAAGTTAAAGTAACTATTGAACAACTTGTTAAAAATGGTAAAATTGAACGCCCTTCTATAGTAATTGGTTTACTAAATTTAAGTGATATTCCTGATTCTTATAAAAAAGAATTAAACACAGATCGTGATGATGGTATTTATGTTGCTAAAGTAAGTCGCTCAAGTGAATTAAAAACAGGCGATATCATTACTAAAATAGATGATAAAACTGTAAAAGAAGATACTGATTTAAGAACTTATCTGTATCAAAATAAGAAGCCTGGTGAGACTGCTAAACTAACTGTTTTACGTGATGGAAAAACGCTAACAGTTAATGTTAAGCTAAAAAGCCAGTCCGATATATCATCTACTCAATCATCTGACTCTGAATCAGATAATAGTCGAAACAGTCAATTTATACAATAGTTTTTCTAACAAAAGAACATAATACACAAATACGGCCAGTACATGATTATTCAAAATCAATTACTGGCCGTATTAATGCTTATATAGTCGCCTTTGACTTATTAGTAAGAAATAAAGCTGGAAAAATAATTAAAATTAATGTAATGACTGATACTAAGAATCCAGCATGATAAGCGATAATATTGTGTGTCAAGGAATTACCTAATTGATTTAATACAACTGAAAGAATTGTTGCAATGGAAGCTGTTCCAAAACTTGAACCAATATTTTCAATCATATTAATTCCCACACCCGCTTCAGCTAATACGCTCTCTTTAACGCCCATATATGCATCAGTAGTTAAACCTAAATTAATGCCTCCAACACTACATCCTCTTAAAAATAAGATAATAGATAGAGCAATTATACTAGTATGATCTGTAATAAATAATAAAGGTATTGATCCAAACATCGAGATTATAACACTTATTAAAACCACCCATTTCGCTCCATACTGATCGATTAATTTCCCCAAGTATGGTCTTGTAATAAGCATTCCAATTCCCTGTGGTATAAGTGCTAGAGCTGCTTCAATAGGAGTGTAATGCTTAAATGTCTGAAAATATAACGGAATTATGACCATAGGTCCCATGATACCTATATTTGAGAGAAATAAGCCTATAAATGATGCTGTATAATTTCCCTTAGTAAAGAGTGATAATGGCAAAATGGTATTATCATGTTTAACTTTATTATGAATATAATACATAAGTATCATAATACAACCAATAATCAGAAGAAGAATAGTAGTTCTATTATAAAAACTATGGTAATCACTTGCTTTTGTTAAGCCGTATATGGTTGATATGCTGATAAGACCTAGCAATATCATTCCTAAAATGTCAATAGACTTACTTTTATTAAAAGGGACAAAGTTCGGTAAATATTTTATTTGCAATAATATGGCGATGATTACGACTAAGACATTAATAAAGAACATCCAGCGCCAAGACACAATATGAATTACAAATCCACCAATGACTGGTCCCATGATAGGCCCGAATATCATAGGTGTACTTACGACAGCCATCACTTTCCCAATATGGTCTTGACCCGTTGTCTTAATCAATAGCGTGAACATTAACGTTGTAATTATGCCTGCAGACATTCCTTGAATAATTCTGAACACAATAAAACTCTCTACATTCCAACTAATACCAGCTAATACAGATGTAATTCCAAATAGAATTGATGCTCCGATAAATACATACTTACCATTAAATTGATTGACCAGCCATCCTGCTATTGGAATAACTAGCGCTAAAGCAAGGACATATCCTGTTATACCCCACTGAGTAATTTCAATAGTAGTATTAAATGCGTTGTTAAGTTGTTTGATTGCTATATTAATCATTGTTGAATCCAACATAGGTGCTATAGCCCCTAATGCTATTGCCCAAGCAGCTATCATAATTTCTCTCGATACTTGACTATCATTTAATTTTGACATACGTTCCTCCTATATATTGTTTCCACGTCAACAAAATATACTCTCTTTTTGTTTCCTTGTCAACAATATACAACAAATAAACTCGCTTAATCTGTAAGCGAGTTTTTAAGTTTAATCTCTTATAATGATCGATGCTCTTGTTCAATTAGTTGATCCAAATGTTGATGATACCTATTAATGAAGGTCATCATATTATTAAATTCATCTTCTGTCATGCTGTCAAAAACACTTTGATCTCTATTTTGAAACGATTCATGTAATTCAGAGTGAATTTGATAAACGCTTTCACCCTGTTCAGTTAACTTAAAATATATTTCTTTTTTATTGTCTTTACTTTTAAAACTTTCAATTAAACCTTTTTGCTGCAAACGTTTTGTTAATTTACTAATTGCACCTCTTGTCATAAATAGCTTATTCGCTAAATATTGTACATTGGGATTCTGATATTCTTTAATCGCTTCAACGCAATGAACTTCAGATGATTTGAACCCCTTAAGTGCTTGTTCCATTTTATCTTTATTTAGCCAACCTATTTTATTAAACAAATCTCTAAAGCTACTCATTAAAATTTCTTCTTTATTATTAGTCATTTCATCACTTCTTTTTAATCTTTATAACACATTTATTATACCCGTACTCTATTTATTTTTTATAAAAAGGGCAATGCGCAAAGTCTATAAGATTTCGCTACATTGCCAATAAAATTAAACCTTATTATTTATAGTTAACCATGAAATATTTTTTCTTACCACGACGAATGATTGTAAATTCATCATCTATTTTATCCTCATTGCTTAATTCATAGTCTACTGATTGTTGTCTTTCCCCATTAATATAAATAGCACCGTTATTAACATCCTCACGTGCTTGGCGTTTAGACGTCGCAATGCCTGTTTCAATTAAGACATCAATAATATTTGAAGTTTCAGTTGATAATTCAACTTGAGGAACATCTTTGAAACCTTCTTTTAATTCTTTGCCTGATAATGATTTTAAATCGCCGCTAAACAAAGCCTTAGAGATACGAATGGCATCATCTAATGCCTCTTTACCATGAATAAATTCTGTAACATTCTCCGCTAGGGCTTTTTGCGCTTCTCTTAAATGAGGTTCTTGATTTTTAGATTCTTCGAGACGATTAATTTCATCTTTATCTAAAAATGTAAAGTATTTCAAGAATTTAATGACATCATCATCTGATTGATTAATCCAAAATTGGTAAAATTCATAAGGGCTTGTTTTGTCAGCGTCTAACCATACAGCACCTGATTCTGATTTACCAAATTTCTTACCATCTGATTTCGTAACTAAAGGAATTGTTAAACCATATGCTTCAGTTTGTCCATACATACGTCGCATTAATTCAATACCGCTAGTGATATTACCCCATTGATCTGAACCACCAACTTGTAATTTACAATTTAATTCACGGTTTAAATGACCAAAGTCGATAGCTTGAAGTATAGTATAAGTGAACTCAGTGTAAGATATACCATTCTCAAGGCGAGATTGAATAGAATCTTTACCTAACATGTAGTTCACACCAACATGTTTACCATAGTCTCTTAGGAAACTAATTAGTGAGATTTGACTCAACCAATCTTTGTTATTAACTAAAATGGCACCTTTATCCGTACCAAATTCAAATAATTTATGCATTTGAGCACTAATACCCTCAACGTTAGCCTCTACTTGGTCTTCTGTTTGTAGTATACGCTCTTCAGATTTTCCGGATGGATCACCAATCATACCAGTTCCCCCACCAATTAGAACGATAGGTCGATGACCATGTTCTTGGAAACGTCTTAGAGTCATAAAGGGAAGCAAATGACCAATATGCAGACTATCAGCAGTAGGGTCAGCACCACAATATAAAGAAATTTGTTCCTTATTTAATAATTCTTCAATGCTACTTTCATCTGTTTGTTGATAAATTAAACCTCTCCATTGTAACTCTTCAATTAAAGCGTTTGACATCAATATTCCTCCTAAACAAAGATTTTATTTTTAATATTTAGTGATCCATACTCTATTTATGAAAAATAAAAAGCACCCATACATCGTTAAATGTAAGGGCGCTTGAGCACGTTACCACCATACTTAAATAGCATATTGCTATTCACTCTATCAATGATACGTTCATTAATAAACGTTGGACAATTCATAACGAGGTGTATTCATATAAGTGCAACTATTAGTTCACAGCTACCACTAACTCTCTGGAAATCACAAATATATTACTTGTCCTCTCATCCAAAATATATTGAATTGTAATTAATTATAAGTATTAAAAATATAAAAGTCAAATCAGTGATTATGGTATACTATATTTAAATTTCAGGAGGCTTAAGGTGAAAGAGATGTTAACCAACATTAATAGAGATACTAAGTTTAATTCATTTGAAAAGTCCTACAAAAAAACGAAACATGCAATTGTAGGATTATTTAGTGTTGGGTTATTTATATGTTTAATAGGATTTATAGGTACAGTTATTTATTTCAATCATTTAACGCATGAATCGTCTAAAATAAGCGACCGCGAATTAAAACAGAAAGTCTTGCATTTTGCAGGTGACGATTTAATTAATCATGAAAATTCTGATGTCTTAAGTGAATATGATAAATCTGAGAACTCTCTAATAGTTGGTCCTAAACACGTCAATCCAAATGTCATTAAAGCTCTTACCTCTTCCGAGGATACTATGTTTTATAAACATAAAGGTATCCTTCCAAAAGCACTCGTACGAGCAATGATACAAGATGTATTTAATCTTGAACAAAGCACTGGTGGTAGTACAATTACTCAACAATTAGTTAAAAACCAAGTGCTATCAAGTAAAAAAACATATAGTCGAAAAGCAAATGAACTTATTTTAGCAATGCGTCTTGAAAATTTATTGTCAAAAAATGAAATCATCTATACATATTTAAATATTCTACCTTTCGGTAGAGATTATGAAGGTAACAATATTACAGGTATTGCGTCTGCGTCTTATAGTTTATTCGGTATTCCACCGGAAGATTTAAATATTGCACAGTCTGCTTACCTAATTGGTTTATTACAAAGCCCGTATATGTATACACCCTATGAAGAAAATGGTGAATTAAAAACTTATAAAGAAGTCAAAATCAGTGTTAATCGTCAACACTATGTATTAAAACGAATGCTTGTTGAAGGTGTAATCGATAAAGCGGAATACCGCCACGCTAAACGATATCATATCTATGACCATTTACTTACAAAACCGCAATTAACTAATAATCAATCTGCATAATTGATTAAATGTCTTATTTAATTAAATTCATATTTTGTTTCAAAAACAAATTCAAAAAAACTGCCGACAAAGTTTTGCGCTTTGTCGGCAGTTTTCAATGTAACATAATAATACATTATGATAGTCGGTACTTCAGTCTACTAGAATAAGCCTACTGCATGGCCGTCTTCTGTAACGTCCATATTTAATGCAGCTGGTTTTTTAGGTAATCCAGGCATAGTCATGATTGCACCTGTTAATGCAACAATAAATCCTGCACCTGTTTTAGCCTCTAATTCTCTAATAGTAATATCAAAATCAGTTGGAGCACCTAAAGCAGTTGCATCATCACTGAATGAATATTGAGTTTTAGCCATACAGATTGGATATTGACCCCAACCATTGTCAGTAAATTCTTTTAGTTGTTTTTTAGCTTTTTTACTAAATGTAACTGAAGAACCACCATAGATTTCTTTAACGATTGTTTCAATTTTTTCTTCTAATGATTGATCTAAATCATATAAGAATTTGAAATCATTTGGTTGTTCAATAACTTCAAGTACTTGGTTAGCTAATTCAACG
Source organism: Staphylococcus sp. GDX7P312P (assembly GCF_008385775.1). Classification (NCBI taxonomy): domain Bacteria; kingdom Bacillati; phylum Bacillota; class Bacilli; order Caryophanales; family Staphylococcaceae; genus Staphylococcus; species Staphylococcus sp. GDX7P312P. The sequence continues at coordinate 68,227 of NZ_VUKI01000056.1, forward strand.
CCACCTTTACCGCCTTTTTCCCATACTTCAGTTAAAGCGATTCTAACGTTATTTTCTTTAGCCCAAGCTTTTACTGCTTCAGTTTCAGCATCTGTATCATGAATAAATGCATTTAATGCGATAACTGGTTCAACACCAAATTTACGGATGTTATTAACATGACGTTCTAAGTTAACAATACCAGCTTTAACTGCTTCAACATTTTCTTCTTTTAAGTCATCTTTAGCTACGCCACCATGCATTTTAAGGGCACGAACTGTTGCAACTAAAACTACTGCTGAAGGTTCAAAGCCAGCTTCTCTAGCTTTAATGTCGATGAATTTTTCAGCACCAAGGTCTGAACCGAATCCTGCTTCTGTTACAACGATGTCTGCAAGATCACGTGCTGTTTCAGTAGCTAAAATTGAGTTACAACCATGTGCAATGTTAGCGAATGGTCCACCATGAACTAATGCAGGTGTACCTTCAATAGTTTGAACTAAGTTAGGTTTAATAGCATCTTTAAGAATCATTGCTAATGCGCCTTCAACTTTTAAGTCTGCAACTGTAACTGGTTTACGATCACGAGTGTAACCAATTGTAATACGGCTAATTTTTTCTTTTAAGTCATTAATATTACGAGCTAAACATAAGATTGCCATTACTTCTGAGGCAACTGTAATATTGAAACCATCTTCACGAGGTACACCGTTAGTAGGTCCACCTAAACCAACATTTACATGACGTAATGCACGGTCGTTCATGTCTAATACACGTTTCCATTCAACACGACGTACATCAATGCCTAATTCATTACCTTGATGGATGTGGTTATCGATAAATGCAGATAAAGCATTATTTGCAGTAGTAATTGCGTGGAAGTCACCGTTGAAGTGTAAGTTAATATCTTCCATTGGTAATACTTGAGCATAACCTCCACCAGTTGCCCCACCTTTAATACCAAATGTAGGTCCTAATGCTGGTTCACGTAAAGCTACCATTACATTTTTCTTTAATTCGTTGAACGCATCAGATAATCCAACAGTAACTGTAGATTTACCTTCACCTGCTGGTGTTGGACTCATTGCAGTTACTAAAACGACTTTCCCTTTGTTGTCTTTTGGTTTGATTTGATTGATATCAATCTTAGCTTTATAGTGACCATATTGTTCTAAAGCGTCTGCTGGGATTCCAGCTTTTTCAGCGATTTCTCCAATAGGTTTTAGTTCTGATTGATTAGCAATATCTAAATCTGATAAATGTGCCAACTTATTTCAACCCCTTGTTAATTATAATTTGATTTATGTAAGAATACCTCAAATCAGTTGCTTAAGGTTTCTTTTAATCTTACATATTAATAATAACTAACAATGTAAGCGATGTCGAATTTTTGAGAGCGTTTCCAATGATTTGTGTAAAATTTAACTTAATTTTATGATAAATCTGCTAATTTAAATGGCTCTACGTCAAATC